>JAICGP010000008.1 GCA_025923055.1 Thermoleophilia bacterium | reverse complement strand
GGCGAGGGGCGCACCGCCTTGCGGACGGCGAGCCGCAGGGCCGGCTCCTTGCCGCAGACGCAGACGGGCAGGTCGGGGGGGCACGTGCAGCCGCGCGCCTGCGCCTGGAAGAAGCGCTTGACGATCCGGTCCTCGAGCGAGTGGAAGCTGATCACGGCGAGGCGACCGCCGGGCCGCAGCAGCGCGACCGCCGCGGGCAGGGCCTGCTCGAGCGCCTCGAGCTCCTCGTTGACGACGATGCGGAGCGCCTGGAAGACGCGCTTCGCCGGATGGCCGTCGCCGAACCGCCTCGGCGCCGGGATGGCGAAGCGCACGACCTCGACGAGGTCCGCCGTGCGCTCGAAGGGCTGCTCGGCGCGGCGGCGAACGATGGCCCGTGCGATCTGGCGCGAGAAGCGCTCCTCCCCGTAGCGGCGGAAGATGTCGGCGAGCTCCCGTTCGTCCGCCTCGTTGACCAGGTCGCCGGCCGACCGGTCGGCGGACGGGTCCATGCGCATGTCGAGCGGCGCGTCGACGGCGTACGAGAATCCGCGCTCGGGCCGGTCGATCTGCATGCTCGAGACGCCGAGGTCGAGCAGGATCGCGTCGGCCTCCATGCCGTTGTCGGCGAGCTGGCGGAGGACGACGGCAAAGTCGCCGCGGAGGAAGCGGGCCTGGACGCCGCAGCCCCGCTGGAAGCGGTCGAAGTACGGCCGCACGGTCGCGTCCTTGTCGACGGCGATGAAGCGGCCGCGGCCGTCGAGGTCGGCGCAGAGGAGGCTCGCGTGGCCGCCCGCCCCGAACGTCGCGTCGATGACCGTCTCCCCGGGCGTGACCGCGAGCAGGTCGCGGACCTCACCGGCGAGGACGGGGACGTGGTCAGCGTTCTCGTGTCGCAAGGCGTTCCGCAACAACCTTCACCCTCCCTTCGACGTCGTCGCGCTCCGTCTCCCAGGCGGCCCGGTCCCACACCTCGAGGTGGTCGTCGACGCCGAGGACGACGACGTCCCGTCCGAGGCTCGCGCGCCTCATGAGGCCGGCCGGGAGCGTCACGCGGCCCTGCTTGTCGAGCTCGGCCTCGACGCCCGAGGCGTACACGTGCCGGCGCATCTGCCGCGCCTCGCCGCTGAACGGGTCGAGGTCGGCGAGGCGCGCCGCAACGGTGCTCTCCCAGCCCTCGCGCGTGTAGACGTCGAGGCACGAGTCGATGCCGCGCGAGATGACGACCCCGCCGGCCAGCGCCTCCCGGAACCGGGCGGGAAGGGTGAGGCGGTTCTTGTCGTCGATCGTGTGCTCGTACTCGCCGAGGAGCAAGGGCGGGCGCCTTCCATGCGTTCCACTTCGCCCCACTGTAGACCACAATCTCCCACAACGCAACCCTGCCGCCCCACGCGCGGCTGCCGCGATAATCAGCCCGTCGGCAGCGAGCGAGCGAGGAGGCAGCGGTGCAGGTGGATCTGAACGCGGCGAGGCTGGCCGAGCTCCTGCGCGAGGCGGAGCGGGCGCACGGCGAGTACGAGAAGGAGCTCGGCGCGCGCGACGACGACTGGCCGGGCTGGTACGCGGACTACATCGTCAAGCGCCTGGAGGGCACTCCCTCCTGACTAGGAGGCCGGGTGCTCGACCGTGGGCGCCGCGGCGCGAGAGCGCCTCGCTCGCGCAGCGGGCTGCGAGCGCGACCGCGGCCTCCGCGGGCTCGCCCCGCCCGAGGGCGTAGGTGAGGCCCGCGGCGAAGCTGTCGCCCGCGCCGTAGGTGTCCTCGACGGGACCGGGTGGGGGAACGGCGTCGTACGTGCCCGACCGCCCGTCGGCGGCCGTCCACGCGCCGCCGGCGGCACCGGCGGTCGCCACGGCGAGGCGCGGCGCCGGGTCGAGGTCGCCGGGCCCGTAGCGCTCGTCCGCGTCGCTGCCGCTGCGGACGAGGGCGTCCAGCTCGACACCCGCCTCGGCGAGCACGGGAAGCACCCGCGCGGTCGCCACCAGCACGCCCGCGCGGCGCGCCGCCTGCGCAGCGGCCGCATCACCGCTCACGAAGTAGACGGCGTCGGTCCGGGCCAGGTCGTCCCAGGCAAGCGGGTCGCCGCCGCGCGGGACGTGCTTCTCGCCGATGATCGTGATCGTCCGCTCGCCGCCCGCCTCCAGGAACGTGAACGCGCGGCGCTGAGGCTCCTCGTGGCGGCGGGCCTCGACGCGGACCCCGAGCGCGCCGAGCTCGGCGAGCGCCCGCTCGCCGGCGGCGTCGCGGCCGAGCGCGGTGAAGAGGGTGCAGGCGCCCGCGAGCCGCGCGAGCTGCACCGAGGCGACGCCCCCTCCCCCGGCCGGCTCCGCCCAGGCGTCGGCCGCGTGCACGATCTCGCCAGACACCGGGAGCCGCTCGACGCGCGCGAACTCCACCCACTCGACGTGCCCGACGACGGCCGTCCGCATCGACGGCAGTCTCACATCGCAGCGGGGTGGCGCGTTTCACCGCATGATGGAGGCCGTGGCCCAGATACCTCCCTTCGAGCGCTTCTACGAGGAGCGCAGGGACGAGATCTTCGGCTACCTGAAGCGGCTGCTCGGCCGCGAGGCGGCGGAGGACGCGTTCCAGGAGACGTTTCTGCGCGCGCTCCGGGCGTACGACCGCCTCGAGCACGGCAGGCACCTGCGCGCGTGGGCGTTCACGATCGCGACGCGGGTGGCCGTCGACGAGCGGCGGCGAGCCGTTCCCGTCCGCGAGCCCGTGGAGGTCGGCGCCCGCGACGCGCGCCCCGCCTACGCCGAGCTCGAGCACCTCGCCGGCGAGCTGCCGCCCACCGAACGGGCCGCCGTCGTGCTCCGCTACGGCTACGACCTCTCCTACGACGACATCGGAGCCGCGCTCGGCTCGAGCGCGGATGCCGCACGGCAGGCCGCGTCGTCCGGGGTGCGGCGACTGCGAAGGAGGCACGAGACATGACTGCTGTTCCCCACGAGCTCGACCGTCGCTTCCGCGAGGCCGCTGCCGACGCCGGGCTGCTCGACGTCGCCTACGACGTCGCGGACTCCCCCGTCGGCCCCCTGCTCCTCGCGACGAGCCAGCGCGGCCTGTGCCGGATCTCGTTCGACCCCGAGCCGGAGCGCGAGCTCGAGGCGCTCGCCCGCGCCTTCGGCGTGCGGGTCCTCCGCTCGCCGCGAGGCATCGACCACGTCCGGCGCGAGCTGGACGAGTACTTCGCGGGGCGCCGGCGCGAGTTCGACCTCGCAGTCGACCTGACGCCGCTGCCGGCCTTCCAGAGGCAGGTCCTCGAGGAGCTGGTGCTCGTCCCGTACGGCGGGGTGGACACGTACGGAGGCCTGGCGCGGCGGCTGGGGCGGCCGCGGGCGGCCCGGGCGGTCGGGGGCGCGCTGAACCGGAACCCGATCCCGATCGTCGTTCCGTGCCACCGGATCGTCGGCTCGACGGGGAGCCTCGTCGGCTACGCGGGCGGTCTCGAGCGAAAGCGCACGCTGCTCGGGCTCGAGGGCGCCATGCTCCCGGAATAGCGCTACGCGGCTGCGCCCGCGCGGCGCTCCATGCGGCGCAGGAGCTCGCGGCGCAGCTGCTCCCCCGTCATCCGCCCGCCGCCGCGCGGGTAGGCGATGACGAGATGGAGCGCCGGTCTGGCGTCGGTCGGGCCGCGCGGCTCGAGCGGGCCCGGCTCGGCGGCGGGAGCGGGGACGTGCTCGGGTCGGGCGACGCGCCGGACGGCAGGAGCGCGCACGATCTCGACCTCGCCGCTGCGGCTTCCGTGCAGGCGGAGGTAGCACTCCCGCTCGTCGAGCGGACGGAGCCGGGGACGCTGGCGGAAGAGGCGCACCGCGGCGAGCCTACCGCGGGGAGCGGTCGGCACTTCCCGCCCCGCGGCGCCTACGTCATATACACGCGCGGGAGCAGCTTCAGCCCGCGGCGCCGTACCCGCCTCCGCCGGGCGTCTCGATCGTGATCGACTCCCCGGCGGCCAGCGCCCGCGTCACCTTCGCCGCGACCGGCTCGCCGGCGACGAGGTTCCGGCCCGGCTGCCCGGGCTCGCCGCCGCGCGCGCCCGCCGGCCCGCGGGCGCGGCGCTCGCTCACGATGGAGACCCGGCACGGCTCGAGGGCGGTGATCTCCCTGATGACCCCGTCCCCGCCCCAGAAGCGGCCGCGGCCGCCGGACCCGAGCCGGAGCGCATAGCGCTCGACCCGCAAGGGATACGCGAGCTCGAGCGCCTCGACGGGCGTGTTGAGCGTGTTCGACATCGTCACGTGCACCGCCGAGGGGCCGTCGCCGGAGGGGCACGCCCCCTGGCCGCCGGCGATCGTCTCGTAGTAGGTGAAGCTGGCGTTTCCGAAGGTGAGGTTGTTCATCGTCCCCTGCCCCTGCGCCGGCACCGCGACGGCCTGCCCGAACGCACGGAAGAGCACGTCAGCGATCCGGCTGGAGGTCTCAACGTTGCCGGCGACGACGGCCGCCGGCCGCCGCGCGTTCACGAGCGAGCCCTCCGGCGCCCGCACGGTCACCGGGGCGAACGCGCCGCCCGAGGCCGGGACGTCGGGATCCGTGATGCAGCGGACGACGAAGTACGAGGCCGACCGCGTCACGGCGAGCGGGCAGTTGAGGTTGCCGGGGTGCTGGGCCGCGGTGCCGGCGAAATCGATCTCGATCTCGTCTCCCGTGACCGTGACCGCTGCCCTGACGACGAGCTCGCCGACAGGGCCCTCGAGCACGTCGACCGCCTCATAGCGCCCGTCGGGCAGCGCGGACACCGCAGCTCGCACGCGCCGCTCGGAGTAGGCGTGGAGCTCGTCCATCGCCGCCAGGACCCGCTCCCGACCGCGCCGCTCGCAGAGCTCGCCGAGCCGGCGCTCGGCGAGCCGGTGCGCCGCGAGCTGGGCGCGAAGGTCGCCGCGCCGCTCGTCGGAGTTGCGCATGTTGGCGAGGAGGATGGTGACCACCTCGTCCGTCAGCCGGACGGGCGGCAGGACGAGGCCTTCCTGGTAGAGGTCCGTGGACCCGGCAGGCAGGCTCGCCGGCTCGGCCCCGCCGACGTCCGCGTAGTGCGCACGGGACACGGCGAAGCCGACCGGCGTCCGCGACACGAGCGTGACGTCCGGCAGATGGGTGCCGCCGGTGAACGGGTCGTTGACGACGAACGTCTCGCCGGGCTCGGGGTCGTGCGCGCGCACGGCGGCGACCGCCTCCGGCATCGCGCCCAGGTGCACGGGGATGTGCTCCGCCTGCGCGATCATGCGCCCGTCCGGGGCGAAGAGCGCCGTCGAGCAGTCGCGCCGCTCCTTGATGTTCGCCGAGAACGCGGAGCGGACGAGGACGGCGCCCATCTCCTCCGCCACCGCCCGGAGCGCGCTCCCGAGGATCTGGAGCTCGATTGTCACCATTCCGTCACGTCCTCGTGAGGACGAGCGTGCTATTCCCGTCCCTAACCCCCTCCCACCCGGGGGGGATCCAGCACGTGGCGCCTTCGAGCTCGACGACGGCCGGGCCGGCGATCGTGCCGGCCGTCGCGGTCGCCGCTCCCGGCGCTCCCGCCGGCCCGGCAGCCGGGCCCGCGGCGGGGGGTGTCCCCGCGAGCTCGGCCGGCCCGCGCAGGGGGCCCGCTGCAGCTGTCGGCTGCGGCGGTGCGCCGGCGAGCCGGATCTCGGGCCCGGGCGTCACCTCCGCGGTTCGGACCGCGACGAGCTCGACCGTCCGCGTCCGGTCGGCGTACCCGTACCGCTCCTCGTGCGCCCGGTGGAACGCCTCGAGCGGGTCGTCGCCGAGCGGGACGGTCAGCTCGTACGACTGGCCGCGGTAGCGGAGGTCGACCTCCCCCTCGCGCGGCAGCAGCCCCGCCTCCTCGAACGGGATCACGTACGAGCGGACGCGGTCGCGACGCTCGTCGCTCGCGACGAGCCCGAGCGCCGAGAGGACGCCGGCCGCCGCGGGAACGAGCACCTTCTCGATGCCCAGCTCGTCGGCGAGCTCGCACGCGTGCAGGGGCCCCGCGCCGCCGAAGGCGACGAGCGCGAAGTCGCGCGGATCGTGCCCGCGCTCGACCGAGACGAGGCGGAGCGCCCGGAGCATCTCGGCGTTTACCGCGGCGATCACGTCCGCGGGCTCGAGGTCTCCCAGCGCGAGCTCGGCCGCGGCGCGGTCGAGCGCCAGGCCGCCCGCGAGCGCGTCCGGGAGACGGCCGAGCGCAAGGTTTGCGTCCGTGACCGTCGGCTCGAGGCCGCCGCGGCCGTAGCACGCGGGCCCCGGGTCCGCCCCGGCGCTCTGCGGACCGACGCGGAGGGCGCCGCCGGCGTCCCGCCAGGCGATCGACCCACCGCCGGCGCCGACCGTCTGGAGGTCCACGGTCGGCAGCCGGATCGGGAAGCCGCCGACCTCCCGCCGGCCCGCCCTCCCGGCCCGGCCGCCGGCGATCAGGCAGACGTCCGTCGACGTCCCTCCCATGTCGAGCGAGATCGCGTTCTCGACGCCCGCCGCGCGCGCGACGTACGCCGCGCCCACGACGCCGGCCGCGGGCCCCGAGACGAGCACGAAGGCCGGATGCCGCGCCGCCTCGGCCAGGGTGCACACGCCGCCCGAAGACCGCATCACGAGCGGCTCGGCGAGCCCCGCCTCGCGGCACCGGTCGGCCAGGGAGCCGAGGTACGTCGAGAGGACCGGCCCGAGGTAGGCGTCGACCGCCGTCGTCGAGGCCCGCTCGTACTCCCTGAACTCCGGCGCCACCTCGTGCGACGCGACGACGTGCGCGTGAGGGAGGCGGCGGCGCACCTCCTCCGCCACCAGCCTCTCGTGCGTGGCGTCGCGGAAGGAGAAGAGGAGGCAGACGGCCACGGCGTCGGCGTCGAGCGGGGGCAGCGAGTCGAGCTCGAGCGGCTCGATGACGCCGTCGGGTCCGACCCGCTCGTGCACGCCCACGCAGCGCTCGAGCGGCACGAGCGGCTCCGGGTGGTCGTCGCAGAGCCGGTAGAGGTGCGCGCGCGTCTGGCGGCGGAGGTGGAGCGCGTGCTCGAAGCCCGCGGTGCCGACGAACGCGGTGCGCGCGCCCTTGCGCTCGAGGAGCGCGTTCGTGGCGATCGTCGTCCCGTGCGTGAAGCGCTCGAGCGGCGCGGCGCTCGCGCCGACGGCCGCCGCCGCCTTGAGGACCGAGTGCTCCTGCGCGCGGACGGTCGGGACCTTGACGGTGCGGAGCGCGCCCTCGACGAGGAGGACGGCGTCCGTGAAGGTCCCGCCGACGTCGATCCCGAGGATCGCCACGGTGCACGTCTACCACGGCGGTCCGACGCCGCCGTCCGCTACGCGGCCGCGTGGCGGTCCCGGTAGGCGCGCGCCTTCGTGCGGTTGCCGCACACCGCCATCGAGCACCAGTGGCGCGAGCGGTTGCGGGCGCGGTCGTAGAACGCCCAGCGGCAGTCGTCGGCGCGGCAGGCCTTCAGCCGGGTCCACGTGCCGTCGGCCATCGCTGCCGCGACGATCGCGAGGAGGCGGCCGAGCGCGCCTGCCACGCCGCGTGCGGCCGGCTCGAGCCGCGCCCCGCCGTCCGGGTCGAACGCGAGGGCGAGGCCCGCGGCGCGGGCGGTCCGGTTGAGCGTCAGCGCCGCCTCCTTGCGCGTGCTGACCCCGTTGTTCTCGAGCAGGAGCGCCCGGATCGCCTCGCGGAGCTGTCGGGCCGCGACGACGTCGGCCGGACCGGCGCTCGCGCGGGCGACGAGACTGTGCTCCTCGAGCCAGGCGACAAGCTCCGCGGGCCCCGCGAGCCCGTCCGTGCCGCGCTCGACGTTGCGCGTGTTCACGAAGCGGCGTACCAGCTCCAGGTCGCCGGGCGCCGCCTCCCGCGTCTCCATAACCAACTATGATATATCACCGGTTATGAAGAAGCCACCCGGCTGGCAGGCCGCGCTCCGGCTCGTGGGCGCGGGCGGCGAGCCGGTCGACCTGCGCCGCACGATCGCCTCGCACGGCCTCGTCGACCTTCCGCCCATGCGCCCCGAGCCCGATTCCTCGGCGCTCCAGATCACCCTGCCCCTCCCCCAGGGTCGCCCGAGGACGGTGCGGGTGGCCGCCGGCACGCCGGGGACGGCGGTCGTCACGACGAACGGCCGCGCGCCGGGGGAGCGCCAGGCGCGCGCTCTGCTCGACGCGCTCGCCCACGTGCTGCGGCTCGACGAGGACCTCTCGCCCTTCTACGCGCGGGCGGCCGCGGATCCCGAGCTCGCGTGGGTGACCGCCGGAGCCGGCCGTCTCGTCCGCAGCCCGACCGTCTTCGAGGAGGTCGTCAAGACGATCTGCACGACGAACTGCGCCTGGTCGGGGACGGTGCGGATGGTCGGGGCGCTCGTCGAGCACCTCGGCGAGCCCGCCGACGGCGCCGTACCGGGCCCGTTCGGCCGGGCCTTCCCCACCCCGGCGGCGATGGCGGAGGCGGACGAGTCCTTCTACCGCGACGTCGCGCGGGCCGGGTACCGCGGCGCGTACCTCCGCTCGCTCGCCGCGGCCGTTGCCGCAGGCGAGCTCGACCTCGAGCAGCTCGGCCGTGCGAGTCGCGACGAGCTCCCCGACGACGAGGTCGCCGCGCGGCTGCTCGCGCTGCCGGGCGTCGGCCCGTATGCGGCCGCGCACGTGATGTTGCTTCTAGGCCGTTACTCCCGGCTCGTCCTCGACTCCTGGACGCGACCGAAGTACGCGCGCGTCCGCGGCCGGAGGGCGAAGGACGCGACGATCGAGCGCCGCTTCCGCCGCTACGGGCCGTACGCCGGGCTCGCGTTCTGGCTCCTCCTGACGCGCGACTGGGTCCCGGAGCAATGAGCCCGTCCCGGTATCGGGACGGCGCCCGGGCGATCGCGCCGATCGCGATTGCCGCCGTGACGTTCGGCGCCTCCTTCGGCGTCCTCGCCCGCTCCGTCGGCATCGACGCGCTCGCCGCGACGGTCATGTCGGCCACGACGTTCGCCGGCTCGGCGCAGTTCGCGGTCGCGTCCATCCTGGGGACGAGCGGCGGCGTCGCCGCCGCGGTGCTGGCGGCCACGCTCCTGAACGCGCGCTACGCGCCGATCAGCGTCTCGGTGGCGCCCCTCTTCGAGGGCGGGAGGGTTCGGCGGCTCCTGGAGGCCCAGCTGATCGTCGACGAGTCGTGGGCCGTCTCCCGGCGGGCGGACGGGCGCTTCGACCGGCGGCTGCTGATCGGGGCCGGGCTCGTCCTCTACGTCTCGTGGGTGACCGGCACGGCGCTCGGCTCGATGGGAGGCGAGGCGCTCGGCGACCCCGCCGACCTCGGCCTCGACGCCGCGTTTCCGGCGCTCTTCCTGGCCCTGCTCGTCCCCCAGGTGAGCACGCGCCGCGCGCTCGCCGCCGCGCTCCTCGGGGGGACGGTGGCCCTCGTCCTCATTCCCTTCGTGCCGGCGGGGGTGCCGATCGTCGCCGCGGCCGGCGCCTGCCTGATCGGCTGGCGACGCTCGTGACCGAGGTGTGGATCGTGATCGGCGTCGTGGGCGCCGCGACCGTCGCTCTCAAGTCGGTCGGCCCCGTGCTGCTCGGCGGGCGGCCGCTGCCGGAGCACCTCGACGGCGTCGTCTCGCTCCTGGCCCCGGCGGTGCTCGCCGCGCTCGTCGTCACCCAGCTCGTCGGCGGCGACCGCGAGATCGTGCTCGACGCCCGGCTCGTCGGCCTGGCGTCCGCGGCCCTCGCGCTCCTCCTCCGCGCGCCGCTGCTCGTCGTCGTGATCGCCGCGGCCGTCGCGACGGCCGCCGTTCGCGCCGTTTCCTGACTCCCCTGCCGCAGGCGGCCCGCCCTCCTTGACAGCCGGGCTGAACAGAAAGAGATTTCCCGCTGTCAGGCACGGATCGCGAGAGCCGCGCCCGCCCCGGGTCGGCAACACGGGACGGTAGGACTCACGATCTTGCGCCTCGACGACCCGGCAATTTAGGGGCTCCAGGCAGCAGGTCTTCTCGAATCCGCAGACGCAGACGTTCTCGATCCACTAGGCAGGCGCGGATCGGGAAGCACGGGGCGGCCGCCGTAAGGCGGCCGCCCGTCGTCTTGCGCAGCGTTCGACCGCGCTTGACATCGGGGCGGTAAAGGAAAGAGACTTTCCCGCGCAGGCAGTCATTGGGGGAAGCCGCTGGGGCGCCGCGAGGCGTGGGAGCTGCGCGGCCCGGCGTTTCAAGGGCCTTTCCCGCCGGGAGAGGAGGTGTCGTCTGACGCAGTCCGCGCCGCGGCTGGTCCGTAAGGACGGCTGCGCCCGCAGGGAGCTAGGCAGGTAGGCAGGCAGTGCCTCGCGAGTCGGTGGCTCGGGACCGACGGGCGCTCCGCCGCGTTTCCACGACTCGAAGCAGGAGGAGTTACGTGCAGAAGCTACGACTGTTGATCGCGTGTACCGTCGTGCTCGTCGCGACGGTCGTGCCGCTGACCGCATCGGCGGTGCCGCCGGAGGTCGCCGAGGCGACCGCGACGTTCGAGTACACCCAGAACATGCATCCGATCGGGTACTCGGCCCGGGAGATCCCGATCGACAACACCATTCCGGGCGCCGGCAGCTTCAACTCGGATCTCGCGTTCTGGGGGAACATGGCCGTCCAGGGCTCCTATGCGGGCTTCCGGCTCATCAACATCTCCGCTCCGGCGAAGCCGAAGGAGATCATCAACTACGAGGAGTGCTTCAGCCGCTTCAACACCGCCGGAAACCAGGGCGACATCACCATCTGGGGAGACATCCTCATGCGCTCCTGGAACTCCGGCGCCGACGAGGGCGACACGTGCGACGGCGAGCCCGTGCCGGAGGACACCGAGGGCGTCCACGTCTTCGACATCAGCGACCCGACCGATCCGGACGTCGTCGCGTACGTCGAGACCCCGTGCGGGTCGCACACGCAGACGCTGGTGCCCGACCTCGCGAACGACCGGCTGCTCATCTACTCGAACCCGTCGAGCGGCGCGATCCTCGGCGGCGACCCGGGCGGCGAGCAGCCCATCTCGTGCCGCGGCATCGACATCATCGAGGTGCCGCTCGCCGATCCGTCGTCCGCGTTCTACCTCCGGTTCGAGCCTGCGGGCGATCCGGCGATGCCGCCGGAGGAGCACCATCCGTGCCATGACACCGCCGTGATCCTCGGGAAGACGAACCTCGTCGCCTGCGCCGGCAGCGGCTCGGCGTCGGAGGGGACCGGCATCAACGTGTTCACCACGGATCCCGCCCTCGGCGGCTCCAAGGAAGATCCGAAGTGGCTGTACCACAAGACGACGGGCGGCATCTCGCTCGGCCACTCGGCCTCCTTCACGTGGGACGGCGAGATCATCGTCGTCGGCCACGAGCCCGGCGGCGGCGGCGGCGCCAACTGCGAGGCGACCGACAACCCGCTCGAGCGGACGTTCTTCTTCGTCGAGGCTGCGACGGGCGCGTCGATCGGGCAGTTCACGATCCCGCGGCCGCAGACCAACGTGGAGAACTGCACGACGCACAACTACAACGTCGTGCCGCTTCGCAAGCGCTACGTCATGGTCTCCGGGAACTACCAGTCCGGGATCAGCGTGATCGACTTCACCGATCCGACGAACGCCGAGGAGATCGCCTACGCCGACCCGGCTCCGCTCGTCGACCCGAACCCGCCCGTCGGGATCGAGCTCGGCGGCGACTGGTCGACCTACTGGTACAACGGCGAGATCTACGAGTCCGACATCACGCGCGGGCTCATCATCTGGAAGCTCAGCGACGAGGCCGTCTCCGGAGCGAGGAAGCTCGACCACCTCAATCCGCAGACGCAGATGTTCAACATCAGCACGCGGATCGGGTAGACGCCGATCCCTGGACGACTCGAGGGGCGGCCGCCGCAACGCGGCCGCCCTTCTTGACAGCAGCCGGCGGAAACGGATGAGACTCGCCCGCACAGGCAGGCACCTGGGGAGCGTCGGAGACGTTTCGGCGGGGGTGCCGCGGAGGTGCCCGCAGCGCTTCCCACGAACTAGGAGGTGACGTCGTGAAACTACGGCTGTTGCTGGCGCTCGGCGCCCTGGCAGTCGGGCTGGCAGCCGCTCCCTTGAGCGCGACGCCGCAGGACATCCCGCTCATCGAGGACTGGGAGATCTCGCCCAACATGAAGGCGCTCAGCTTCTCCGAGCGGAGCGTCCCGACGAGCGGGCCGGAGTCCAACTTCATCAACTCCGACCTCGCGTTCTGGGGCACGACGGCCGTCCAGGGCCACTACAACGGCTTCCGGCTGCTCGACATCCGGATCCCGAACCGGACGCGGGAGATCATCGACTACGAGGAGTGCGCCCCCAAGAACCCGACGGGCGCCGTGCCCGGCAACCAGGGCGACATCGCCATCTACGGGAACATCCTCAGCCGCTCGTGGAACTCGAACACCGGGCCCGCCGGCGCGTCCTGTGACGGCGACTTCGTCCCGCCCGGCTTCGAGGGGCTGCACATCTTCGACATCGCGAACAAGAAGGAACCCGACCTGATCGCGTCGGTCGACCTCGCGTGCGGATCGCACACGCAGACGATGGTTCCCGACCTCGCGAACGACCGGCTGCTCGTCTACGTCGGCAGCTCGAGCGGCGCGTGCGCAAACTTCGACATCGTCGAGATCCCGCTCGACAACCCGGCGGGAGCCCATTTGCTGCGCTCCGAGCCGACCGACGCGCACCCGTGCCACGACATCGGCGTCATCCTCGGGAGCGCCATGAAGCTCGCGTGCGCGGGCGGGAACAGCCTCGGCATCTACAGCCTGGGCGGCCCCGACGGCGGCACCCTCGAGGACCCGGAGATGGTGCACCACATCCTCCCCGGGATCCCCTCGTCGGGCCATTCGGCGTCGTTCACGTGGGACGGCAAGGTCGTCATCTTCGGCTGGGAGCCGGGGGGCGGCGTCCGCCCGCGCTGCACGGAGACGGGCACCGTGCTCGAAAACGGCGACATCCAGACCGACGACATGAAGTCGTACTTCTTCTTCTCGGTCGAGACGGGCGAGCTGCTCGGCAAGTTCGTGATGCCGCGGCCGCAGGGCCTCGACGAGGCGTGCACGATCCACAACTACAACGTCGTGCCGCTGAAGAAGAAGGGCGGCAAGCTGCCGTACGTCCTCGTGTCCGGCAACTACATGTCGGGCATCAGTGTCGTCGACTTCACCGACCCGGCCAACGCGGAGGAGATCGCCTACGCCGACCCGCCCGCGTTCCCGGACGGCTTCGCCGGCGGCGACTGGTCGACGTACTGGTACAACGGCAAGATCTACGAGTCCGACCTCGTCTGGGGGCTCCTCACCTGGCGCCTCGTGGACAAGCGGGTGACGAGGGACATCAGGCTCGACCACCTGAACCCGCAGACGCAGGAATTTACGATCGATTAACAACCGCGCCACGAGGGGCCACAAGAACGAGCGTCGGGGCGGCCGCCGGAAGGCGGCCGCCTCTCGTCTGAAACGCACTTGACACCCGACGCGACTGGCGCAACACTGCCGGCGCAGTCAGGGGAGTGGGAAGCCGTGGGAGCTTCCAGCCGGTGGCACGGGCCGAAGGGCGCTCCCGGGTCGGCTTTCCATCAGCCGACACAAAGGGGGTTCTGCATGAGACCATCCATCCGCACGCTCGTCCTGAGCGTGCTCGCGTTCGGCCTGCTCGCGTTCCCGCTGGCCGCTGGCGCGGACCACGGGACACGCCCGCATTCGCCGAACATCCACGCGCTGGGCCACAGCCCGCATCCGGCGTCATTTTTCGGCGCCACGTCCGCCGAGCGGAACGTGAACTCCGACCTCGCTTTCTGGGGGAAGCTTGTCTTCCACGGGAACTACGACGGGTTCCGGATCATCAAGGGGTCGCCGGGCAACCCGAAGGAGATCTCCTGGACGCACTGCAACGGCGACCAGGGCGACATCGTCGTCTGGAAGAACATCCTCGTGCGCTCGTGGAACTCACCAGCGCCGGCCGACGACCCGGCTACTCCCGAGGCGGAAAATCGCTTCTGTGACGGCGAGCCGGTGCCGGGCGGGTTCGAGGGCTTCCACATCTTCGACATCTCGAACCTGAAGGACCCCGAGCTCGTCGGCTCCGTCGAGCTGAGCGCGCGGCCCGAGGCTGACGCCTTCGGCTGCGGCTCGCACACCGCGACCGCCGTGCCCGACAAGGAGAACGACCGGCTCATCGTCTACAACCAGACCTCCGGGGGACCCTGCCCGTTCATCGGGATCATCCAAGTGCCGTTCGGCGATCCCGGCAGTGCGAGCTTCGTCCGCAACGAGCCTCTCGTCGAGGCGGGCGCCGCGCACGACTGCGGTGCGATCCTCGGCAAGGTCATGAAGCTCGCCTGCGCGGCGCACGACCACGCGAACGTCTATAGCCTCGGAGGCGCGCTCGGCGGCTCGCTGGAGGATCCCGAGTTCCTCTACACGATCACCGAGCCCGGCGTCTGCAACGAGCCGGGAGACGACCCGCAGCGACCGTGCAACGGCAACTGGCACTCCGCGTCGTTCACGTGGGACGGCAACGTCGTGATCCTCGGCTGGGAGCCCGGCGGCGGGTCGCAACCCGAGTGCGAGGCGACCGATCCGGACGTGAAGAAGAGCATGTTCTTCTACGACGCCGACGACGGCACGAAGCTAGGCCAGTGGACGCTCCCACGGCCGCAGAGCGCCGAGGAGAACTGCACGATCCACAACTACAACACCGTCCCGCTCAAGAGCGGGCGCTACGTCGTCGTGAGCGGTAACTATCAGGCTGGCACGTGGGTGACCGAGTTCACGGACCCGGCGAACCCCGAGACGATCGCCTGGTCGGATCCGCCGCCGCTCGGTCAGGTGACGACTCCAACCGGCGACGTCGTGAACGAGCTCGGCGGCGCCTGGTCGACGTACTGGTACAACAACTTCCTCTGGGAAAGCGAGATCACGAAGGGCCTGAACGTCTTCCGCGTGAGCGACAAGAGCCTCGCGGGGGCGAAGCGGCTCAGCCACCTGAATCCGCAAACGCAGGAGTTCTCGCTTCACAAGAAGTTCAAGAAGGAAAAGGGCAAGAAGGACAGAGACCGCGACAAGGACAAGAAGAAGAAGGGCAAGAAGGGCAAGCGCCCGTAGCCCGTCCTGAGGGGCGGGGCGGCCGTCGCTCCGGCGGCCGCCCCGCCTCTTTACTCTCGCCGCGAAACCGGTCATACTCCCGCGCCAGACAGGCGACCACGGGAGGGGCCGTTGTGAGCATCGCCGTCGCGCCTCGGGAACGGCGACTCCCCGCCCGCCTGTAGCTCTCGCAGGGAACCGATACAGGAGGTGGGAATGAGACAGCTGCCGCGCGTCCTCGCGCTGGCCGTCGTCGCGATCGGGATCCTCGTCTTCCCGCTCGCCGCCGGGGCCGGCCACGAGAACGACCCGCACACGCCGAACCTGAAGCCGCTGGGGCACATCTTCGAGCCCGCGAGCCTGCTCAACCCGGCGATCGGCAACCCGGACATCCACACGGACATCGCGTTCTGGGGCAAGCTCGCGATCCAGGGCAACTGGGACGGCTTCAACATCCGCAACATCGCCGCGCCGGGGAACCCCAAGCAGGTCTCCCGCACGTTCTGTAACGGGGACCAGGGCGACGTGATCGTCTACCGCAACATCGTCACGCGGTCCTGGAACACGCCCGCGCCGGCCGACGACCCGGCTACCCCCGAGGCGGAAAATAGCTTCTGCGACGGGGAGCCCGTTCCGGCGGGCTTCGAGGGTCTGCACATCTTCGACATCTCGAACAAGAAGGACCCCGTCCTCGTCGGCTCCGTCGACCTCGAGTGCGGGTCGCACACCGCGACGGCGGTTCCCGATAAGAAGAACGGTCGGCTCCTCGTCTACAACAGCGGCTCGAGCGCGGACTGCCCGGGCATCGACATCGTCGAGATCCCGCTCGACGACCCCGCGAGTGCGAGCTTCCTCCGCTTCGAGGAGGCCGGCGAGATGATCCACTGCCACGACATCGGCGTCATCCTCGGCAAGGCGATGAAGGCCGCGTGCGCCGGCGGGCTCGGATTCTCGATCTGGAGCCTCGGCGGCAAGGACGGCGGCTCGCTCGAAGATCCCGAGCTGATCCACACCGTGCACGTTCCCAGCGTGACGATCGGGCACTCGGCCGCGTTCACGTGGGACGGCAAGGTCCTGATCTTCGGACACGAGCCGGCCGGCGGCGTCGGGCCGCGCTGTCTCGAGACCGGCACCCCACTCCCCCCGCCCGCCGAGGGAGTGCAGACGGATGAGATGAAGTCGTACTTCTTCTATGACGTGGCCACCGGAGCCGAGATTGGACGCTGGACGCTGCCTCGGCCCCAGTCCGCGGCCGAGAACTGCACGCTCCACAACCTCAACGTCGTGCCGCTCAAGAAGCGCTACGTCCTGGTGCACGGGAGTTACCAGTCCGGGACGAGCGTGGTCGACTTCACGAACCCGGCGAACGCGAAGGAGCTCGCCTGGTCCGATCCGCCGCCGATCGTCCCCACCGATCTCGGCGGCGCGTGGTCCTCGTACTGGTACAACAACTTCATCTACGAGACGAACATCACGGAAGGGCTCAACATCTTCCGCTTCACCGGTCGCGAGACCGCCGGCGCCCTGCGGCTCAGCCACCTGAACCCGCAGACGCAGGAGTTCACGATCGACAAGAAGAAGCGCAAGAAGGGCAAGCGCGGCTAGCCGCGCCCGTCCGGACGTGCGACTCGAGGGCGGCCTCCGGGCCGCCCTCGGCGTCCAGGGACCCGTGCTCGACGGCACCTTCCGCGTCGAAGAGAATCCCCGGCGCGGCAGCAAAGGGGCCGATGCGCCGAGCGGGAGTGCAGCCACGCGGGACCCCGGGGGCGGCACGCCACGCCTGCGAACCTTCCGTCGTCCACCTGAGGTGGCTGAACGCGCAGACGCAGGACTTCTCGCTCAAGCCCGGGAAGCGCGACTAGCGGGTCTCGGCAGGACGCATCGAAACGAGGGGGCGGCGACGAGCCGCCGCCTCCACTTCAGCGGGCCTCCTCGGCGACGCGCTCGCGACGGTTCTCGACGAGGTAGGCGCCGACGGTGCCGGCCACGGAGGCGATGATGACGAGGCCGAAGACGAATCCGCCGAGCATGGCGAGGTGGGCGCCGGTCGTCGTCGGGACCGGGTCGCCCTGCAGCGCGACGACGGTTGCGAAGGACCAGAGCAGCGCGTCCCCGAAGGACCCGAAGACGCCGTCCGGGGCGTGCCGCTCGAACACGAAGGCAAGCTCCGCCACAGCGACGACGACGACCGCTCCCAGCGCGCCCAGGTAGCCGAGCCGCGAGCGGAAGAGGCGCTTCGCCGTGCCCGCGCTGCGATACGAGGACGACACGACGCGGGCGGCGGGAAGGGCCCGCCCGAGCCAGACCAGGCGCAGGAAGCGGAGGACGCGGAGCGTCGGAACGACGAGCATGAGAACCTGGATCCAGTGACGGCGCACGAAGGCCAGCCGCCGCGGCGCGAGCGTCAGCTTGGCCCCGAACTCGAGGAGGAAGACGCCCCAGATCGTCCAGCCGGCGACCTCGAGCGCCGTCGCGGTGCCCGGGCTGACGTCCACGGCGAACTCGAAGCCGACGAGGAGCGCGAAGACGACGCCCAGCCAGGCCATGAACGGATCGGCGCGCTCCGTCGCTCGGACGAGCCAGCCGTCGAACTCGCTCTCGCTGCACCCGCGCGGCGGCAGGACGTCGGACGCCTGGGTCGTTCCCATGCCATCGGGCTACCCCGTCGCCGCCGGACCGATACCGGCGAGCGGCCCGTTCAGCGCGCGGCGACCAGCCGGTAGCCGACGCCCCAGACGTTGAGGACGTACGCGCAGTCGCCGTTCGTGTTCAGCTTGCGGCGCAGGCGGCTGGCGTGCGAGTCGAGCGTGCGCGTACGGCCGAGGGAGCGGAAGCCCCACACGTCGCGGAGGAGGTCCTCCTTGTGGAAGACGCGCTCCGGATCCTCGGCGAGGGCGACGAGCAGGTCGAACTCCTTGGCCGAGAGCTGCACGGCCTCGCCGCCCACGCGGACGACCCGCGAGGCGAGGTCGATCTCGAGGTCGCGGACGGCGAGCCGGTGGTGCCGCGGCCCGCCCGCGCGGCGCAGGATCGCCCGCATGCGCGCCACGAGCTCCTCGTACACGAACGGCTTGGCGACGTAGTCGTCCGCGCCGCGCGCGAAGCCACGGACGCGGTCGACGGGGTCGCTGCGAGCCGAGACGATGATGACCGGCACGTCGCGGTTCCAGGCGCGCCCCGGCTCGCCGGCGCGCAGGCGGCTGCAGAGGTCGAAGCCGGAGACGTCGGGCAGGACGGCCTCGAGGAGGACGAGGTCGGGGTGTGCCGACTCGACGAGCTCCAGCGCGGGCGCGGCGCGGTCGGCGGCGAGGACGCGGAAGCCGTCGTCGGCCAGCTGCTGGGCGAGAAAGCGCCGCGTCGGCTCCTCCTGCTCCACAACCAGCACCGCTTCCCCCATGGCGGCGACGCTACCAACGGCTTGCGAACCCGGCCAGATGTCCTTTCGCGCGAAACCGTGACGAGCAGCGCCGAGCGCCTTCCGGGTCGGTCCAGCGCTCTCTCTTGCCGGCTCGGGGGTCGCAGCCGAGCGACCGCGCGAGCGACGATCAGTCGTCAGAATCGCGCCGCTGACTCGATCCTGAGCCAGAACTCTTGCAGCGCGCGTTTCTGAACGCGGGAGCCCCAAAGACGCGCCGTGCGAGCGCTCGCGTGGAATCGCTGGTGGCGGCAAAAAGCGCGACTGATGTCACGCCGGGCCGAGAGGCGATCAAGAGGCGGCCTGATCGGACACAACCGGAAGTCGCACGTTGCTCCGTCAACACACCTCTCGAAAACCTCTTTCCGGTCGCGGCTGCCTTGAAAACAGTACGGAAGCCGAGTCGCGTCCCCGAACATGAGGCGTTGCTCCGGTGTTCCGCTTTCATTGAGGTTTAGCAAGATCATCATTTCGCCGACGAGTTGGATCGCCTCTTCAACCAGCTTGCGAGGCGCGCGAGAGACGACGACACTCTCGTCATCCCAGACGTATCGGTCTATGCGATGGTCGGCCTCGGCCGCATCGCCGTTCTCCGCCTCTTTCAATGCCTTCAGACAGAGCTTTGCCGTCGCACGCACGAAGGGATGCTGCTCGTCTCCAGCGACGAACCGCTGGAGCGTCGACTTGGAGCTGTCTACTCCAGAACGAGCACCGCGAAGCGTCAGGGCGTGGAGCAGGTTCAACTGTGAATACCAAAATGCCCTCTCTCGATCGAGACGAACGATCACCTGCTCGTCGACCGCCTCATGACGGAAAAGGCGGGCATCGACCTTGAAACCTTGGGCAATCGACGCCTCCAACCCTCGCTGCGCGGTTACACCATCGGATTCCAGTCGCAACAGCTCGTCGAGCTGCCTCGTCGCCGTCGACGCTGCACCCGAGTCGCCAGAAGACTCCAGCGCAGTTCGTAAGGCGGGCAGTACCCAGCCCATCAACTTCAGGGGCAGGATCTCGGGCTCCCAGTCGTCGGGCTGTCGACCGCCGGCAAGCGATGTTCGCGCTCGAGCGAGGTCTCTCTCGATGTGCCTTGCCAGGACTCGGTAGGCGGCACCACCAGCTAGGTACCCGTCTCTCGAACTGAGCTCCGTGCCGGAACAGCGTGCCACCAGCTTCTCCACCGCGGCCCAGCGCACACCGTAGTGGGCGTCCGCGACATATTCCCAGAGCGCCTCGATTGCGCCCTCGCCGCCCAAGCCAGCCAGTTGATCCAGGGCAACTCTCCGGGCGATCGGACTAGCCCCGGTCCGGGCGGCCGCGCACTCAGCGGCGATCCGGCTGTCCAGCCCTCCGTAATCGCCCGCGAGCGCGACTTCCGCTGCGGCGGCGGCCCGGAGCAGCCGTCCTTCAGGGTCGTCGCCGCGGACGCTGGAGCCAAGGAAGCGCTCGCAGACGTCATGGCAGAAGCGAGCATCATGAGTCTGAGCGGCGGCGAGCACAACGGCAAGCTGGAGGCGCGGATCGTCTGGCCGTTGGTCAACCGCGTCGACGGCGGTCTCGGGATGGCACACGATTGCGCGTGCTGCCAGGTATGCGTGGATGACTTCGTGGACGAAGCGGTACTGACCATCGTCGTCCAATAACACGACGTTCCCCACTCGTTCGATCGACTGCAGACTCCTCGCAGCCGTGTGCGCTGCGTTCTTCGCCTTCTGTGGGTCTTCGGTCGTAGCGAGCGTCGCAGCGGCGAATTCACTGACATCGGCGAGAACGTGTCGTCGCCGTTCCTCTTCTTCCTCTGTCAGGCGGTCGCCGAGCAGCCCCTCGTACCACAGATCCAGCAGCGCGATGCGCACGGCATGCTTGCTTCCCTCCCCGAAACGGCTCAGTCGTCGCGACCGCACCAGGTCTCGGACGAGATCGAGATAGAAGACATTCTCGAACAGACTCCCACGCTCGATCGCGGCTTCGATGATCGCCAGATAGTCAGCAACGAGCGCGTCATCAGCGACGCCTGCGCTGTCGACGATGTGCTGCGCGGCGGCCGTCGGCTCCACCTCGAGAGGCCCGAGAGTCAGAGGAGGCTCCGTCAAGTCTCGAGGCACCCCATACGGGCGCGAGGTCACGACCAACGGCAGTCCACGCCGATTCGACGCGTCGAGCGCCGCGCGGACAGACCTTCTGTTCGGATCCTCTTCGACATCGGGCAACTTTGCGCGGTCGAGGTCATCGGCCAGGATCACGAGCTTCCCACGTCTGGACAGCCACCGCCAAAGTCGGTCGACGTCGCTGCTCACACGGACGTGCGGGTCGATGTATTCCCCGAACCGCTCGCGTGCGAGAGCATAGAAATCGATTTCTTCCTTCCCTTGGAGCGACACGACGATCGGAAGAACGTCGTGCTCCTGCGCGAGCGTTGCGGCAAGGCGGAGCAGGAAGCTCGTCTTGCCCGACCCGCTGTCTCCGACGATGACCTGCGGGCCTGTTCGCATCTCAGCGTGAAGAGCCGTCACTAGGTCCGCTACGAGCTCGTCCCGTCCGACTACATTGCTGGCTGCACCGACGCGGGGCGGTCTCGGGAAGAGCGATTCCGGCGCCGTTTGAGCTCGCCGGCGTAATTCCCCGGTGAATTCCTCACTGGTGTAGTAGCCGAACCAGAGCCAACCGAGGAGGCCGACGATCAGCGCCGTTAGCAGGCTGCGGCCGATGCTCGCCCCGACACTGCCTACACCGCCAGCCACAGCGAGTCCGACCGCGGTGGTAAACAGAACGATGGCAGCAAGACCGAGCAGCCAGCGCGGTAATCGCAGAACTGGGCCGACAATCGCATCCGATAAGCGAATGCGTTTCAGGCGTCGGATCACGGCGCTCAGGTGCGGGCGCATACCTTGGGGATTAGCTTTCGGAGCCGCGTGGATCCACGCTCGCTCCCGACCAAACGACCACGAGGAAATGTCTCGTTGACGCGGATGACAGCATGTTGTACCGTCCGCAGCTGGCATCTGCAACGTCTGCCCAAGGGTCGGTGTCCAGCTCCGAGCGCCGGGGCAGCCTTCTCTCGAGCACTCGCCTCATGCACGGTCAAGACCGCCGGTTGCGCACCGTTCGGCCGCGATCGTACGCCCCAGTTCCTCCGGGCCCGACGCGCAGGCCTCGGGCGTTCTTCCCGCCTACCGGCCGTGTCGCGGCCCGCTCCCGCTACGAGCGGCCGCGGCGAGAGTCCTGCCGGCTCGTTCGACTACGTCGCTGATTCTCGTCGGCGATGTCTAACAGGGTCACCGATCAAGGTTCTCGGCTTCGCATTCTCTTCCTCACGGCTGAATACCCTCCGTACACCTGGGGAGGCCTAGGCCGATACAGCGGCGAAGCCGTAAAGGCGCTGCGCAGGATAGCGTCTGTCGACGTACTCAATATCCCTTC
Source organism: Thermoleophilia bacterium (assembly GCA_025923055.1). Classification (GTDB taxonomy): domain Bacteria; phylum Actinomycetota; class Thermoleophilia; order Gaiellales; family Gaiellaceae; genus JAIBJN01. Next base: position 6,985 of record JAICGP010000008.1, on the reverse strand, counting down.
GTATTACAGGGCACTGGTTGATCCCGGCAGCGGCTCGACCGCTACCACTAAGCCCGTACACCACATTCACGAGAGCGACGGCGGCATCGTCGTGCATGCTTTCCTCGACGAGTCTCTCGACCTCTTCCGTTCACAACCGCCTGACCTCTATACGGCAGTCGACGATGCGTTCCGACGCCTTTCTTCTGCGATTACCCCGCTTCTCAGGCCGCCGTACGACATCGTCTACGCGCAAGACTACTACACAACGCCTTTCGCGGTCCGTCTACACCTGAATGGCACCGGCAGGAGACTCGTCGTCATGTGTCATCTACCGGTGTACGCAGGGTTCACGTATTTCGACAAGCCCCATTCCGATGAAGTGCACCAGGCGCTCGAGGCAGCTGGAGTCCGGCTCGCGGATGCAGTTGTCGTGCCATCTGCCTTCGCGAAGCGCATCTTGACCATGACTCATGCCGTCCATCCAGACCGCATTTCCGTGGTCGGCGAAGGGGTGCTGCCCTGCCCGAGACGAAATGTCGACCGGGCATCTCCGCCGGCCCGGCTCCGTGTCCTTTCGATAGGCCGCATCGTCGAGCAGAAGGGATGGCACTGCACAGCCGACTCGCTGTCTGCGTTGCGGCGACGCGGAGTGGATTTCACGTTTTCGCTCATCGGGCGCGGCCCTCAGGAGCCCAGAGTCCTGGAACTCCTTCGGTCAGCGGGCCTCGACAGCGTCCTCGTACGGATTCCGCACGTCGATCACGAGACCGCGCTCTCCATGTACGGGAGCGCCGATATCTTCCTGTCGACCGCGCTGTACGAGACGTTCGGCCTCACTGTCCTGGAAGCCATGTCACGCGGCTGCATTCCGGTGACGTTCGAGATTCCGCCCCTGGTCGAGCTCATCGATGATGCCGGGATCACGGTCCCCGTCGGAGACACAGAGGCCATCGCACGAGCGATTGCGTCCGTTGCCACCGATCCTCGCCGGCGTGCCTCGCTCGCCGAGCGGAGTCAGCGCCGAGCCGAGCTCTTCACCTGGGATGCGCACGCCGACGCGCTCGTGAACCTCATGGAGGCGCTTGCATGAGCTCGAGGCTCCAGCTCCTCTGGTACTACCACCAGCCAACCGTGAGCACCGACGCGGAGGTCAACGATCTCTTGCTGACAAGCTTCCTGCCCCTGGTTCGTTCTCACGCGGCGAGTTCGCGCAAGGTTACGATTGCCATTACCGGCGCTCTCGTCGACCGCATAGCACGAGTTGATCCGCGTGCGTTGGACGAGTTGCGCGCACTGCTCGATGACGGCATCTGCGAACTCGCGGGTACAACGTATCACGAGGCTTTTCCCCCGTTTCTACCCGTTCGCTATCTCAAACGGCAGATCGAGAGAGATCTAGACGTGAAGTGGTCACGGCTACGTCACGTACCGACCTTGTTCCACCCGACCGCCTTCACGTGGTCAGGAGCTCTGCAAGAGATCCTTCCCGAACTGGGATTCCATCGTCTGGTCATCGATGAAGCGCATTACGTGTACGCGACTTCGACGCAATTGTGGCGGTGGACCGTCGGGAGCAACACACAGCTCGCGAGCGTACTTCAGCCGACCTTCCTGGATCGTGGGGAGCTTCATCGACCGTATAGCTACGCGATCGACGACGACCGCTCGCTGATCTGCTTCATTCGAGACCTCGAGCTGGTTCGCGACCTATCGTTCGGCTCCACCGGAGCCATTCACCATCCTCTCGAACGTCAGGTCCTCGAAGAGTTGATCGAGCGCCTGACGGGCCTGTTACGCCACGACACGTGCATCACGCTCGCTGACGACGGCGATCGCGTCAATCCCGTTTCCCTCGTCCCGTACCAGCGCCTTCTCGACGCTCTGCCCGAAGATGCATTCTCGACGCCAGGCGAGAACACCGAGGACGCCCGGCTAAAACCGCTTTCCTACCTTCCGTCTTTTTCGATCGCCGATCACCATCAATTCTGGCTGGTCGATCTGGACAGTGTTCACTACCTCCGACTGCTCGAAGAGATCTACCGGTCCGACGTTCCGCTCGAGCTCGAAGAAGACGTCCTCGAACTTCAAGATGTGTTCTTTCTCTTCTGGAAGACAGTTCCGAGAAAGCGCTATTACCTCGAGAAGGCACTGGCGCTGCGTGATCGTGTAAGCGACAGCAATCGCTCGGATCAATCGCTTGGCAGATCAAAGAGCACGAACGCGTCGGCGATGCCTTGGGCGTGATTGTGCTGTGCCGTCCGAACGTCGAGGGGACCACGGTCGCCCGACACGCGAGAGCCGCGCACGCGTGCGCTGAACGCCGTTCAGGCGGGGCTTACAGGCCGCGGCCCAGGCGCTCGTAGCGCCAGCGGGCCTGGGCGTAGTCGATCGTGCCGCGCCGCCAGAGGCGGAGGATGCGGCGGCGGCGCCAGCGGAGCAGGATGCCCATGCGTCACCCTTCTTCGCCCGGGCGTGGCCTCCTCCCGCGGCTACGCCTCCGCGTCGGGCACGGTGAAGAGCGTCAGCTGCAGGCCGCCCGGAGCCCGGACGCGGACGTTCCGGTCGCCCCACGGCGTCACGACCGCGTCGGAGAGGCGCTCGGCGCCGCCGTCGACGAGCCTTCGCGCCGTCTCGTCGGAATCACGAACCTCGAGGGCCAGGCGCACCGGCCCCGCGACCCGCTCGCCGACCTCGACGCGGTCGATGAGCTCCGCCTGCGCGTGGGAGAGCAGCTCGAGCGTCGCCCTGCCGGCGTCGAGGATGACGCCGCGGGCCTCACCCTCCTCCCAGGACTCGATCGGCGGGAGCCCGAGCGCGTCGCGGTAGAACGCCAGCACGCGGTCGTACTCCTCGACTGTGACGGCCACGCGCAGCTCCTGGACGGGGCGCGGGCCACTCCCTCCGCCGGGCACGGCGAACCGCGCGAACGGCTCCTCCGCCCCGGCCGTGGGAACGTGCTCGACGAGGCCGGGAGCGAGCTCCCGCCACGCCGCCTCGAGCTCGGCCAGCGCCGGCGGCAGCGCGAAGCCGGCGGCCGCCGCGACCTTCTTCGGCGCCGCGTAGACGATGCGGGAGACACCGGCGAGCACCGCCGCCGCGCGGCACATCGGACACGGCTCGGCGCTCGCGACCAGCACCGCTTCCGGGAGGTCGTGGGCGCCGACCCGGCGACACGCGGCGCGCAGCGCCGCCGTCTCCGCGTGCGCCGTCGGGTCCTCGTCGCGGAGCGCAGTGTTGACGCCCGTCGCGAGCACGTCGCCGTCCCGCGCGACGAGCGCGCCGAAGGGCCGCTGCCCGGCTTCCGCGTTCTCGAGCGCGAGCGAGACGGCGCGCTCGAGCAGCCCGGTGAGCGCCTCGTCCGTCACAGCCTGCCCGAGCGGAGCACGCCGACGGCCAGCCAGGCGCCGAGCGCCGCCGAGAGGCAGAAGCCCACCACGGAGATGAAGTGGATCCCGAAGACCTGCGGTCCGGTCTCGGCGAAGATCCCGATCAGACCCGACCCGATCGCCCCGCCGACCACGATCAGGGCGACGACGAGCCGGTTGGTGATGCGGTCCAGGTGCTGGAAGAGCTCGTCGAGCCCTTCGTGCCGGAAGCCGATCTCCACCTGGCCGTCCCGCACCTCCTCGAGCACGTCGTGGAGCTGGTAGGGAAGCTGGGTCGCCATCTGGACGTAGCTCCGCGCCTCCTGCTGGAGCCGCATCGCGACACGCTGCGGCGTGAAGCGCTCGATCATGAGCTCGCGCGCGTAGGGCTTCGCCACCTCGAAGACGTTGAAGTCCGGGTAGAGCTCGGCTCCGACCGAGCCGAGCGTCGCGAGCGCCCGGTCGAGGAGGATGAACCGGGTCGGCAGCGTCAGGTGCATCCGGTAGATGAGCGCGAAGACCTCGCGGATCACGGCCATGGGGTCGATCTCGGAGAGGCGGGCGCCGTAGTAGCGGTAGTAGACGTCGCGGAGCTCGGCGACGAACTCCTCCTCCTTGTCCTTCGGATAGCGGACGCCGAGGGCCGCCAGCCGACGGGGGAGGGCCTCGATGTTCTGGTTGACGGCGTCGATGAAGAGTCCCGTCAGCTTCGAGGAGTCGTCCGGCGCCAGCTGCCCGGCCGTGCCGAAGTCGATGAGGCCGATCCGGTCGTGCTCCTCGAGCACCATGATGTTCGAGGGGTGCGGGTCGGCGTGGAAGAACCCGTGCCGGAAGATCATCGCCATCCACGCCTCGGCGATCCGGTAGGCGAGGCGACGCCGCTCCTCGAGCGTGTAGACGTCGAGGTCGACGTCGCGCACGTGGATGCCCTCGAGCCGCTCCATCGTCAGGACGCGCGAGCGGGAGTAGCTCCAGTAGACGCGTGGGACGCGCACGTGTGGGTGGCCGGCGAAGTTGCGGTGGAACTGCTCCGCGTTGCGCGCCTCGTTCCTGTAGTCGAGCTCCTCCCGGATCGAGCGGGCGAACTCGTCCACGACCGCGACGGTGTCGATGAACTCGAGCGCCTTCACGCGCTCGCGCGCGAGGCGCGCGAGCTGGTACATGAGCTCGAGGTCGGCCTCGATCCGCCGCGGCGCGCCCGGCCGCTGGACCTTGACGACGACCTTGCGCCCGTTCGGGAGCACCGCCCGGTGCACCTGTCCGATCGACGCCGCCGCCACCGGGACCTCCTCGAACTCGAGGAAGAGCTGCTCGAGCGACAGCTCCAGCTCGTCCTCGATCACGTCGCGGGCCTCCTCCGTGGGGAAGGAACGGACCTTGTCCTGGAGCCCCTTCAGCTCGAAGACGATGTCCGGCGGGACGATGTCGGGGCGGGTCGAGAGCAGCTGGCCGAACTTGACGAAGGTCGGCCCCAGCTCGTCGAGCATGGCGCGCAGCCGCTCGCCGCGCGGCGACCCCTCGTCGCCGAGCTCGACCTCTCGCCCGCGTCGCGAGCGGACCGCGCCCGGGCCGCGCGTCTCGAAGAGGTAGCCGAAGCCGTGCTTCGCGGCGACCTGGGCGATCTCGGAGATCCGCCCGAGCTGCCGCACGGCCGGCCGGGTGCTCATCGCTTCTCGACCAGGCGGAGCCGGTGCTCCAGCTGCGCGAGCCGGAGCTCCAGCTCGTCGTAGTCGCGGCGCGTCACGAGGCCGAGCTCCTTGAAGAGGCCGGCGAAGGTCGAGCCGGCGCGCTCGCTCGCCCTCACGGCCTCGTTCCGCCAGCGGCCGACGACCTCGTCGACGAGATCGCGCGCCTCGTCGCGGCTCACCTTCCCGCGGCCGGCGAGCTCCTCGACGAGCTCCTCCGTGCGGTCCTTCGTGAGCGCGACGACCCCGACGCCGGCGAGGAAGAGCTCCTCGGCGGCTCCGCGCACCGAGCGCCCGGAGTCGTCAGCGCGCTCTGCCATGCGGCCTCGCGCGCCTCCGCTTCCGCCTCGCCTCGCGGCGCGCGGCGGCGGCAGCCGCCCCGCCGTCCACGGCCGCCGGCTCCGGAGCGGCGGGAGCCTCAGGCGCCTCCGGCGCCGGAGCGGGTTCTTCGACCTCCTCGGCGACCGGGCGTCCCTCGGTCTTGTCGCCCACGGTGTCGAGCTTCTCCTGGAGTCCGGCGTCCTTGCGGCGCTGGTACTCCGGCTCGCGCTCCTTGAGGACGGCGAGGAACGGGGTCGCGATGAAGACCGTCGAGAAGGCGCCGGAGCCGATCCCGATCAGGAGCGCGAAGGCGAACTCCTTCAGCGTGTCGCCGCCGAAGAGGATGAGGGCCGTGATCGGCAGGAGGGTGATGAAGCTCGTGGCGAGCGAGCGGCGGACCGTCTCCCAGAGCGACTGGTTCGCGATCGCGGCGAAGCTCGACTTGCGCATCAGCGGGATGTTCTCGCGCACGCGGTCGAAGATGATGATCGTGTCGTACATCGAGTAGCCGAGGATCGTGAGGATGGCCGCCACGGTGGCGGCGGTCACCTCCCAGCCGACGAGCGCGTACACGCCCATCGCCACCGTCACGTCGTAGAAGAGCGCCCGGAAGATCGGGAGCGCGAAGACGAACTCGAAGCGGATCGTCACGTAGATGACGATCAGGAGCAGCGAGACGACGATCGCGAGGATGGCGCCGCGGAGGATCTGCTCGCTGAAGCTCCCGGAGACGCTGCGGACGCCGATCGCCTCGGCGTCGAGGTCGTTCCGGAGCGCCGCGGTGAGCTCCGCCTGCTCGCCCTCGGTGAGCGTCTCCGTCTTGATCTGGAATTGCTCGTAGCCGCTCTCCGCCTCGTCGCCGCGACCCTGGATGACGGCGTCCGCGAGCCCGACCGCGGCCGCCTCCTCGCGCACGCGGTCGACCGAGACGGGCTGCGGCGTCTCGAACGAGACCTGGCTTCCGCCGCGGAAGTCGATGCCGAGGTTGAGACCCTTGATGGCGATCGCGGCAACCGAGATCACGAGCGCCGCGGTGGCGATCGAGAACCAGATCCGCCGCTTGCCGACGATGTCGATCTTCTGCCAGTCCGGGATCTTCTGCGCGCTCGCGCCCATGAAGGCCGGGTTGTCGAACCAGCGGAAGGCCGCGAGGACGCCGAGCAGCGCGCGTGTGGCGAGGACCGCCGTGATCATCGAGATCAGCGTCCCGATCAGGAGCATGAGCGCGAAGCCGCGGACGCCGCCGGTCGCGGCGGCGAAGAGCACGAACGCGGTGATCATCGTGACGACGTTCGCGTCGACGATCGTGGCGAAGCCCTTGCGGTACCCCGTCGCGATGGCCGCCCGCACCGATTTCCCCGCGCGCACCTCTTCCTTGATGCGCTCGAAGATGACGATGTTCGCGTCGGCCGCGACGCCGATCGTGAGGATGATCCCCGCGATGCCCGGCAGGGTCATCGTCACGTTGAAGAGCAGGATGGCGCCGTAGAGGAAGACGCCGTACACGCCGAGGCCGACGATGGCGACGACGCCGAGGAAGCGGTACACGACCAGGAGGAAGAGCGCGACGGCGATCAGCCCGCCGATGCCGGCGATGAGCGCCTCGCGGAGGGAGTCCTCGCCGAGGGTGGC
>JAICGP010000007.1 GCA_025923055.1 Thermoleophilia bacterium | reverse complement strand
GCTCTCTGGGTCCCTGCGGTTGCACGCGGGCGTCGAGGTCGCCGCGGCCGAGCCGTCCGGCGGCCGCGCGGAGCTGCTCCAGGGGTCGCGCGACCGAGCCCGCGAGAATCCAGGCGAGGCCGAGCCCGGCCGCGACGACGGCGAGCCCGATCAGCCCCAGCCGAAACCAGCTGGAGCGCACGCTCGCGTCGACCTGCCCCATCGGCGCCGAGACGCGGAGGGCCCCGACCACCTGCCCGTCGTTCGCCACGGGCACCGTGACGAGGAGGAGGTCCTCGCCCAGGGTGTCACTGCGGCGCTCGCGCACGTCGACGACTCCCTGGAAGAGCGCCGCCTCGAGCTCGGGCCGGTCCGGCGTCGCGTACTGCTCGCCGGGCGCGGCGGTGCCCGCGCTGTCCGCGAGCACCTGCCCGTCGCGGCCGACGACGAGCGTCCGGCCGCGCGCCGAGACGGTCGCCTCGGTGGCTAGCTGGGTCAGCCGCTCGCGGACGGGGCCGGGGGTGGCGTTTCCCTGGTCGACGAGGTCCGAGACACGCGCGGCGAGCACCGCCGTGCTCGCGAGGACGTCCGCCTCGAGCTCCGACGCGGCGCGCCGGTCGACGTTGAGGGCGAGCGGCACGGCGAGGGCGATCACCACCGCGGCCAGGAGGTAGGCGGCGGCGAGGACGAGCCGGGCCCGGAAGGTCACCGCTCGGGCTCGTCGCCGGGGTCGAAGCGGAAGCCGACTCCGCGGACGGTGTGGATGTAGCGCGGAGACGCGGGGTCATCCCCGAGCTTCTTCCGGAGCGCGCTCACGTGCACGTCGAGCGTCTTCGTCGAGCCAAACCAGGCCGGGTCCCACACCTCGTGGACCAGCTCTCGGCGGCGGACGAGCTTCCCGGCCCGCTCGAGGAGGACGCGCAGCAGCTCGAACTCCTTGACGGTGAGCTCGAGCGGCTCGCCGTCCTTCGTGATCGTGTGCGTCTCGAGGTTCATCGAGATGCCGCCGGCCTCGAGGACGGGCTTGGCGCCCGCGTCCGACGGCTCGTCGCCCGCCCGCCGCAGCACGGCCCGAAGCCGGGCGGCGAGCTCGGCGGCGCTGAAGGGCTTCGTCACGTAGTCGTCGGCGCCCAGCTCGAGGCCGAGCACGCGGTCGACCTCCTCGCCCCTCGCCGTCAGCATCACGACCGGCGTCCGGGAGGTTTCGCGGATCTGCCGGAGGACGTCGCGCCCGTCGCCGTCGGGGAGCATGACGTCGAGGAGGACGAGGTCCGGCCCGCGGTCTCGGAACAGCTCCATCCCCTCGGCGGCGGTGCCGGCGACCAGCATGGCGAACCCCTCGCGCCCGAGCGCGGCGGCCAGCGGCTCGGAGATCGCCTCCTCGTCCTCGATCAGCAGGACGGTGCGCTTCGTCACGGAGCGGGCCGGAGGCGAGGGACGCTCATGTGGCGTTAAGTAGCAAACTGTGGAAAATGGAGGAGAGTCAGGCTGCGGCGCCAATCCACCGTCACCCAGATGAACGGGAGTGAGACGCTATGAAGCTTCGCCGCCTTCTTCCCGGCGCCTCGACCGTCGACGAGCCCGCGGTGGGCCACGCCGACGCCGACGAGGTTCCGCAGCCCGAGGATCCCGACTGGGACCTGCTGCGCGAGATCGACCGCCTGCGCAGCGCCAACTCGGGGCTCTCAGCCGAGGTCGAGCGCCAGACGCAGATCGGTCAGGACTACGCCCGCGCGGCCAGCGAGCAGCGCTTCCGGGCCGAGGAGCTGGAGCGCGAGAATGCGATCGCGCACACGAACTGCCAGTTCCTCGAGCGGCGGGTCGCTCAGTCCGAGGAGCGCGCCGTCGAGCTCGACGAGCTCGTCGAGGCGCTGCGGGCCCAGCGCGACCGTCTGCAGACGTACTACGAGCAGCAGAAGGACCGCGCCGACCGGGCGGAGGCGGCGGCGGCCGCCATGCGGGAGGCGGCGGGCAACGTCCTCAGCGCGAACGACCGCAACACGCACGCGCTCGTCGGGACGCGGGGGCTCGCGCGCGCCAAGGTGGAGTACGAGGACGCGCTCGAGAAGCTGCGCCGCTCGCTGCGGCCCGACGCGGGCAAGGACCACGTCTCGCCCGACGTCGCGAAAGACGTCCGCCGCTACCTCACGATCTCCGACCTGACCGACGAGCAGAAGGCCGGTCTGCGGGAGTCGATCCTGCGCGCGCTCGGCCCGGAGGACGCCCCGCGCCGGAGCTGAACGGCCCGCCGCGGGCGACGGGCCGTTCCACCTCGGTCCAGCTAGGGCGCGGTCGGTGCGGTGAGGACGTTCGCGGCGCCCTGCGTCGCGGTCGTCGTGAACCGCCAGTCGGCCGCGGCGTCGTTCGCGTCGGCGCCGTCGGGAATCCGGCTCAGCGAGCCGTCGACCGTGTTCGAGTCGGCCACCGTCTCCGGCAGCATCGTCCCCTCGACGAGGTCGTACGTCGCGCCGCCGATGATCGCGGCCCGGATCGCTCCCTCGTAGGAGAGCGCGTCGACCAGCGCGGCGGGCTCGGTGTCGAGGAGCGCGACGCCGTCCGGAGCCCCGTTCTGCGCGTCGAAGGAGACGACGAGGTACGCGCCCGGAGCGAGCGTGCCCGTCAGTGCCTCGCGGCGGTATTCCTCCGAGTCGGCGCCGTCCACGAAGACGAGCGCGATCCCCGAGAGGTCGGCGGCCTCGTCGCCCGTGTTCTTGATCTCCACGAACCCGCCGGTATCGGCACCGACCTGGTCGTAGTCGATCTCGTTGACGACGAGCTTGGCGCCGTCTTCGGGCGGCGGCGGCGGAGGCGGCGGCGTCCCGCCCGAGACGCAGCGGAAGAGGACCGTGTCGTCCCCGGCGAAGTCGAGCTCGACCGTCCCTGCCGCGTCGTCCTCCGTCGTGCAGGCGATCCCGGCGAGGTCGCCGAGCTTCGTCAGCCCCGCGCCCGGGTCACCTTTCGGGCCGGGCGGTCCCTCGGGGCCCGCCGGCCCCGCGACGTTCCACGAGATCGCCTGCTCCTTCGCCCGGCACCTCGACGCGTCCGAGACGATCCGCACCCAGCCGCCGTTGGGGTGGCGGCAAGCCTGGACGACCTCGTCGGCCGCCTCCACAGCCGCCCCGACGGCGAGCGCGGTGCCGGCGATCCCGGCCGCCACGCTCGTCGCGACGAGCCCGGCGAGGGCGCGCATGCGTGTGATCCTCATGAGCCTCCTTCCGATCGACCTGACCGGCAGGGGATATCGCCGCCGCGCGAGTGCTTGCCAGTGGCCGCGAAGGCCGTGTCCGGCGCGACGCCGCATGGCTCCGTGCCCTGTGGACGGGCCGTCGGCCTCTCGGCCGACTCTCGTGACGCTTTCGCGTTTGCGTCAGCGGGTGACCGCTCGGCGGTAGCGCCAGACGGAGAGGGCGCCGAAGACGGCGATGATCGCGAAGCACCAGGCGACGGCGCCCCAGACGTCGTTGCCCGCAGGCGTGCCGAGGAAGAGGGCGCGCTCCGCGTCGACCATCGTCGTGAAGGGGTTGTGCTCGGCGACCGGCCGGAGCCAGTCCGGCATCGTCTCCGGGGGGACGAACGCGGACGAGACGAACGTGACCGGAAAGAGGATCGTGAACCCGTAGGCGTTCGAGGCCTCCGGCGAGGAGGCGGTCAGACCGATGAACGCGAATACCCAGGAGAACGCGTAGCCGATCAGGAGCAGCAGGGCGACGCCCGCGACGATCTCCGGGATGCCCGTGGCGAAGCGGAACCCGACGAGGATGCCGACGGTCAGCATGACCACGAGCTGGATCACGTTCGTGCCCACGTCGGCGAGGATCCGGCCCGTGAGGACGGCGGGCCCCCACATCGGGAGCGACCGGAACCGATCGATCAGCCCTTTCTTCAGGTCCTCCGCGAGACCGAGGGCGGTGACGAACCCGCCGAAGACCATCGACTGCACGATGATCCCCGGCATGAGGAAGTCGACGTAGTCGAGGCCGGGCGTCTCGATCGCCCCGCCGAACACGTAGACGAAGAGCAGCACGAACATGACCGGCTGGATCGTGAAGCCGACCAGGAGGTCGGGCTGGCGTCGGATGCGCAGGAGACTCCGCTTCGCGAGGACGGTCGTGTCCGAGGCGGCATAGGCGAGGCTCTTCATCGCCGGGCCGCCTCCTCTGGCTCCTCCTCGGCTTCCGGCTCCGCGGCGTGGCCGGTCAGCTTGAGGAAGACGTCGTCGAGCGTCGGCCGGCGCACGGCGATGTCGTCGATGCCCACGCCTGCCTCGTCGAGCCGCCTGACCGCGTCGGCGATCGCTCCCCGCATCGTCAGGAGCGGGACGCGCAGCAGCCCGTTCTCGCAGGCGGGCTCGTCCTCGGAGATCGGTCTGAGCGCGCCGATCGCCAGGTCGCGGCTCCCGCCGTCCGCGAGCCGGATCTCGAGCCGCTCGCCGCCGACCTGGCCCTTGAGCTCCTCGGGAGAGCCCTCCGCGATCACCATCCCGTGGTCGATCACGGCGATCCGGTCGGCGAGGCGGTCGGCCTCGTCCAGGTACTGCGTGGTGAGCAGGACCGTCGTGCCCTGTCCCACGAGCGCCTCGATCGCCTCCCAGAGGGCGATCCGGCTGCGCAGGTCGAGCCCCGTGGTCGGCTCGTCGAGGAAGAGGATCGGCGGCCGGGCGACCAACGCGGCCGCGAGGTCGAGGCGGCGCCGCATGCCTCCGGAGTACGTGCGCACGAGCCGCTCGGCGGCGTCCTCGAGGCCGAAGTCGTGCAGGAGCTCCCGGGCGCGGGCGCGGGAGGGCTGCCTTCCGAGGTGGTAGAGCCGGCCGACGAGCTCGAGGTTCTCGAACCCGGACAGGTTCTCGTCCACGGCCGCGTACTGCCCGGCGAGCCCGATCCGCTCCCGGAGCTGCGCCGGCTCGCCGACGACGTCGAACCCGGCCACCCGCGCGGAGCCGTCGTCGGGCTCGATGAGCGTCGTGAGGATGCGAACGGCCGTCGTCTTCCCGGCGCCGTTCGGCCCGAGGAGGCCGAAGACGGTCCCGGATGGCACGTCGAGGTCGACGCCGCGCAGCGCGTGCACGTCCCCGTAGCTCTTGCGCAGGCTCCGAGCCTCGATCGCGACGTCGCCCCCCGCCATGCCGAGCACGCTACCGAAGGGACCGGCGTCTACGAGGCGGCGCGAATCTCGTTGGCGACGCGGGCGATCTTGCCCGCGTACTTCGTGTCGGCCGCCCAGGTTCCCGCGAGCCCCTCGAGCGTCGGCGCGATCCCGCGGCGGTCGGCCGGCAGCGGGCGCACCTCGAGCGCCTCCCCGATCAGCTTCCGCTGCGCCTCGTTCTCGCTCCCCTCGGGCAGCGCGTAGGCGAGCAGGCGGCCGACGTGCGCGCGGACGGCCTTGTCCCACGACGAGAAGGAGATGCCGGCGCCGGGCTCGCCGGTGACGCCGATCCCGGCCGGGTTGCGGCGCGGCACCTGCGACCAGAACGACGTCAGGTTGCCCGTCTCGAGCACCATCTGGCTGACGACGAGGAGCGGGTCGAGGCCGGCCTTCTGCGAGACCGAGACGTACCGCTTCAGGATCGCGCGGACGTTGGCGTCGGTGTAGTCCCCGTGGGCCCGGGCGAGCATGTGGCCCTCGAGCTGCTCGCGACTCGCCCGCGGCGGCGAGAGGAGCGTCGTCCGGGCGCCGATCCGACGCGTCTCGGGCTTCTCGGGCTTCGGCTCGGACGGCTTCGGCGGCTCACCGTTCGCGAAGACCTGCTCGAGCCGCTTGGCCGCGTCGCGCCAGGCCTTCGGGATCTTGCGCGGGACGCTGCGCGGGCGCTCCTCCTTCTTCTCGCCGGCGCGGCGCCACGCCACCCAGTCGAGGAACGACTCCTGCGGCCCCATGACGGTGACCATGCGCTCGATGCGGGCGGCGGTCTCGTGGGCGCTCTCCGGGATCGGCTTGGGGAGCCCCTTCGGCCGCGACTTGCGGTCCCCGCCCTCGGCGACCCGCCAGTGGACGAAGTCGAGGAGCCAGTCGGGCGTCTCGTCCTTCACGGGCACGCGCGGGCGGGCCTTCCCCGCCCATGGACGCGGCTTCAGCTCCAGCCAGTCGAGCAGGTTCGGCCCCGGGCAGTCGGAGCCGGTGAAGAACTGGTGCGGCTTGACGAGCGGGCCGGCGCCCTTCCTCTGCCAGGCGCGGATCACCTCGGCCAGCGTGCCGAGCGCCTCGTCCGTGGGCGCCTTGTCGCCCGTCCCGGCCATGTAGACCACGGCGGCGAACGTCCGGTTGGACGCTTCGTCGCCGTTCGCGCCCGTCTGGACGCCGAAGCCGCGCAGCGTGAACGCCTTCCCGTGCGGGCAGACGGCGTGGTTGTACGCGATGTCGGCGCCGCCGTTCGCGACGCCCAGCCCCCCGGGGCCCATGTGCGTCGCCTGGACGCTGCGGAGGAGCGCCGCGCAGCCCTCGTGCGAGCCGGCCGCCCGCGGGCTCCCGAACCAGTGCACCGCGACGCCCGAGAGCTCGGACGGGGACCGCGGCGTCACCGACTTCGGCTTTTTCGCCCCCCACTGCTCGCGGCCGGTGAATCGCAGAGCCATCGCCCCCGAGGATCCTCCAGTGGCGGCGGCACGTCAAGGCCCCGGTTCAGGCCGGCGGGCGCGCGCGCGTACGGGCGACCACGAGCAGGTACTCGTACGGGTACTCGGCCGAGCCACCGGGTGCGCCGCGGTTCTCGCGCGTCGCGAACTCCATGAGGTCGCGCTCGAGCGCCGCGGCCCGGTCGGGCCGGTCGGCGAGGAGGGCCTGCAGGGCGACGAGGGGGCCGAACGTCTCGAAGAAGAGCCGCAGATAGTCCTCCGGCGTCGCTGCTCGCTCGACGTAGGCGTCCCGGGTCGTCCGGAGAGACTCGACCCGATCCCCGAAGAGCCCGCGCACGTGCTCCTCGCTTCCCCACAGGCTCGGCGGCAGCGCTCCGGGCGGGGGCGGCGGGGCATGCCGGGCGAACAGCTCGAAGAAGGTTCCTCCCAGGCCTTCGGGCGTGAACGTGAGCAGGCCGATCGTGCCGCCGGGCCGGCAGACGCGCACGAGCTCGTCGGCGACTGCTTGGTGGTTGGGGGCGAACATCGCCCCGAAGGAGGACGTCACCACGTCGAACTCGCCGTCACCGAACGGCAGCGACTCTGCGTCGGCCTCCACCCAGTCGAGCTCCACGCCGTGCGAGCGCGCCTCGCGGCGGCCGGCCTCGAAGTTCTCCGGCGTGAGATCCGAGGCGACGACGTCCGCTCCCGCCGCCGCGGCGCGAATGGCGACGTTTCCCGTTCCGGCCGCGACGTCCAGCACCCGCTGGCCGGCCGAGATCTCGCAGGCCGCCACGAGCGTGGGGCCGACTTCCCACACGGTCTCCTTGGCGAACCGGTGGTAGTCGCCGAGCGCCCACATCGCCCTCGTAGCGGCCTTCTCCTCTCGCGCCGTGTCCGCGGCGGATGCCTGTCGAGCAGCCATGCGTCCTCCCATCTCTTCGATCCTGGCGAGCGCCGCGACCTCGGCCATGAGCCCCGGCGTGCGCCTCTCCATCCGACGACCGTAGTGCCTCGCGGCGGCCCCGACTTCGCCCGGACCGGCCATCTTCACGGCCGTCGGGATGGCCCGAACAGGCTAGGCGCGCGCCGCTTCGTGCAGGCCGGCCGTGACCGCCCTCGCGGCGGCGGCCGTCCTCGTGTGGACGCCGAGCTTGCGCAGGATGTTCGCCACGTGCCGGTGCACGGTGTGCTCGCTCACGATCAGTCGTTCGGCGATGCGGCGGTTCGTCAGGCCCTCGGCGAGGAGAGCGAGCACCTCGCGCTCGCGCGGGGTGAGCAGCGACGCGGCGTGGACCTCGTCCGCCGGCTCGACGAGGGCACGAGCGCGCGCCGCCTCCCCGTCGGCCCCCAGGGCGAGGAGCGCCTCGAGCGCCGCGGTTGCCTCACGCTGACCGGCCTCCGCCCGGCCGAGGGCGAGGAGGCTCGTCGCCAGCTCGATCCGCGCCTCGGCGGCCTCGAAGGGGGCGCCGCTCTCGTCGAGGGCGTCGACGGCGTCCTCGAGAAGAGCCCGGGCGCTCCCGTGGTCGCCGCGCGCCGCGGCCAGCATGCCCTCCGCCAGGTCGGCGGAAGCCCGCAGCGGCGCCGTACCGACCTGGCGCTCCACCGCGCGCAGCGCCTCGACGGCCTCGGCGGCCTCGTCCAGCCGGCCGCACGCGATCCTCGCGCGCGCGAGCAGCTCGAGGGTGGGGACGCGCTCGAGCCTTCGGTGCTGGGGGAGGCGGCGCAGGGCGCGCTCGAGCGCCTCCGCGGCGCGAACGGCCTCCCCGCGGTCGAGCGCCAGGCTGGCGCGTCCGAGCCGCACCCGCTGCCCGGCGCCCGCCCCGTCGAGCAGGAGCGACGCCTCCTCGGCTCTGCCCTGGCGCCGCCGCAGCTCGGCGAGCCGCAGCACCGGGTCCGCGGCCCAGGCCGGGCGCGAGCGCGAGAAGTCGTCGATCGAGGCGGTCAGGAACGCCTCCGCGTCCGTCCACCTGCCGCGCCAGAGGTGCACCGTGCCGTACTCGGCTCTGCAGAAGGCGAGCATGAACCGGCTCCCGTAGCGCTCCGCGAACTCGGCGATGCGGTCGCACCACTCGAACGCCCTCCGGTAGTCCCGCACCGCCGTGCACGCGGAGACGAGGAAGCAGCACGCCCACGCCCCGGAGATGGGGATCGTCGCCTCACCCTCGAGCGCGGTCGCCGTCGCCTCGTCCAGGCGGCGCATGCCTTCCTCCACCTGCGCGCACGCGACGAGCACGGCCCCCTCCAGCGCGAGCCCGAGCATCTCGAGATCGGGTATGCCGTGCTGCCGCCCCAGGTCCGCAGCGAGAGCGGCCTGCTCGCAGGCCGCTGCCGTGTCGCCGTTCAGGTGGGCGACGTAGCCCTCGTGGAACGCGAGCCAGCCGTGCTCGGGCCCGGGCTCGAGGTGGTCGAGGAGACGTTGGGCGCGCCGGAACCAGCCGTTCGCCACCGCCCGGGCACCGTGGAAGTCGAGCTGGTCGGCGGCGAGCCAGGTCGCCATGCGGGCGGCGCCCGTTGCGTCGCCGCGCTCGCGGTACGAGCGGTACGCCTGCTCACGCGCCTCGAAGACCGTCTCGGCGTCGTCCAGCCACCAGGCGGCCCAGCTCAGCCCCTCGAGGGCCTCCGGCGTCTCCTCCTCGGCGAGCGCGGCCTGGAAGCACCCCCGCCCCGCCTGCCAGCGCCCCTCGCGGAGGTCGGCCCAGCCGGCCTGGAGCAAGTCGGAGACGGGATGCTGCGACGCCTTCGCCACGGCTGCATTGTCGGCCCACGCCGGGCTACGCGCTAGCCGCTGGTGATCGCTGCCGCGAACGCCCCGATCCCGTACGCGACGCCTGCGGCAGCCGCTCCGACGACGAGCATCTCGATCCCGCTGCGGGCCCAGCCCAGCCCGGTGACGATCGCGCGCGAGGCGCCGACCGCGAAGAGCGTCGCCAGCGTCAGCGCAACCGTGGCGGGGAAGCGGTCGGCGTCCGCGAGCGGAAGCACGTAGGCGACGAGCGGCACGGTGCCAGCGGTGAGGAAGCCGGCGAGCGTGGCGCTCCCATGCCGTGCCGCCTCGGGCGGGTCGGAGCGCTCGCGGGGGTCCGCGTACGACCGGCGCGAGAGGAAGTTGCTCGCGCCCATCGAGAAGCCGTCGGCGACGAGGTTGGCGAACCCGAGGATGAGGATGACGCGGTTCGAGAGGTCGGCTCCCACCACGCCGCAGACGACGGCGAAGGTCGTGATGATGCCGTCGTTCGCCCCGTAGACGAGATCGGGGAGGTAGTGGCGTGCCGCCCCGGGCGCCCAGCGCGTGAGGCCGTTCATCCCCGCAGCCCGCCGTTCGGCATGCGTCGATGCTAGGCGACCGGCGCGCGCCGGGGCCGGACGGCGGATACTGGGAAGCGACTGGCGATGCATCGCTGGGTCGAGCACACCGGCGAGCTCGAGCTCGCGCTGGAGGGCGCCGACGAGGCCGAGGTCTTCGTCGCGGCGGTGGCCGCGCTCAACGAGCTCCTCGACGGAAGCGCGGAGGGAGTGCCGGAGAGCCGCGCGCTGGCGCTGCGCTCGCCCGAGCGGGCGACCCTCCTCGCCGACTGGATCGGCGAGCTCGTCTTCCTCGCCGAGACGGAGGACTTCGTCGCCGAGCGCGTGGACATGCTCGAGCTCGGCCCCGGCGAGCTCCGCGCCGTCGTCGCGGGACGCCGGGGACGCCCGCGGCATCTCGTCAAGGCGGTCACCTACCACGGGCTCGAGTTCCGCGCCGAGGACGGGCGCGTGCGGGCGCGGGCGGTGCTCGATGTCTGACCTGCGCCGGATCGACGAGACGCTCTGGGAGATCCCGGCGGACGCCCGTCCCGACATGCGCGTTCCCGCGCGGGTCTTCGCCGACGCCGAGCTCCTGGCGGCGATCGAGGCGGACCGCTCGCTCGAGCAGCTCGTGAACATGACGACCCTTCCGGGCGTCGTCGACTGCGCGCTCGCGATGCCCGACATCCACCAGGGCTACGGCTTCCCGGTCGGCGGCGTCGCGGCCACCGAGGTCCCCGACGGCGTCGTCTCGCCCGGCGGCGTCGGCTACGACATCAACTGCGGCGTCCGCCTCCTCGCGGCGCCGTTCTCCGCCGACGAGCTCGACGGCGACCGCGAGGCGCTCGTCCACGAGATCTCCCGCGCCGTGCCGGCGGGCACGGGCCGCGGCGGCGGCCTCACGCTGCGCGGCGCCGAGCTCGACGGCGTCCTCGTCGAGGGGCCGCGCGCCCTCGTGGACGCGCACGGGATCGGCACGGAGGACGACCTCGAGCTGACCGAGTCGGGTGGGCGGCTCCCCGGGGCCGACCCCTCGGCCGTGTCGGAACGGGCACGGCAGCGCGGCGCCGACCAGCTCGGCACGGTGGGCTCGGGGAACCACTTCGTCGAGCTCCAGGAGGTGGAGCGGATCTACGACGACGCGGCCGCGGCGGCGTACGGCCTCCGCGCGGGCCAGGTCACGGTCCTCGTCCACTCGGGGTCGCGCGGGCTCGGCCACCAGGTGTGCACCGACTACGTCAAGCGCCTGGACGGAGTGCAGGCCCGCTACGGGATCGAGCTGCCCGACCGGCAGCTCGCGTGCGCCCCGCAGTCCTCCCCCGAGGGACGCGCGTACCTCGGCGCCATGGCGGCCGCGGCCAACTTCGCCTGGGCGAACCGGCACGCGCTCGCCCACGGCGTCCGCGGGGCGATCGCCCGCGTGGTCGGCCCGCGGGCCGCGGAGGAGACGCGCCAGGTCTACGACGTCGCCCACAACGTCGCCAAGCTCGAGACGCACGGCGGCCGCGAGGTCTGCGTGCATCGCAAGGGCGCCACCCGCGCCTTCCCGGCCGGCTCGGGCGACATCCCCGCGGCGCACCGGCACGTCGGCCAGGCGGTCTTCATCCCGGGGAGCATGGGCACGTGGAGCTACGTGCTCGCCGGCGAGCCCGGCTCGCTCGACCGCTCCTTCGGGACGACGTGCCACGGGGCCGGCCGGCTGCTCAGCCGGACGGGCGCGCGCAAGAGGATCGAGGGTGCCGAGCTCCGGAGACAGCTCGAGGCGCGCGGCATCGTCGTCCGCTCGACCTCCAACAAGGGCCTGGCCGAGGAAGCGCCCTTCGCCTACAAGGACGTCGAGCGCGTCGTGGACGTCGTCGAGCGCGCCGGCCTCGCCCGCCGCGTGGCGCGGCTGCGGCCGATCGGCGTCGTGAAGGGCTAGCGGCCTCCGACGTCGTTCGAGGCGGCGAGCGACGCGCCCGCCTCCTGCATCTCCTCGACGGCTCGCGCCGAGTCGCCGGGCTGCGCCTCGACGCCCCCGATCGCGTCCTCGACCACGACGACGTCGAGCCCGAGCTCGAGCGCGTCGAGGACAGTGTTCTTGACGCAGTAGTCGGTCGCGAGGCCTCCGACGACGAGGCGGTCGACGCCGCGCTCGCGGAGGAGGTCGGCGAGGCCGGTGTCCTGGAAGCCCGAGTAGCCCTGGCTGTTCGGGTCCTTGCCCTTGTCGATGACGACGTCGACCTTCGCCCGCTCGAGCGCGGGGTGCAGCTCGGCGCCGGGCGTTCCCTGCACGCAGTGCGGCGGCCAGATGGACGGCGGATCGGTGCCGTGCCAGCGGGACGGGTCGACCTCGACGCCCCTGAAGGAGCCGTGGTCGGGCGGGTGCCAGTCGCGCGTCGCGACGACGAGGTCGAACTCGTCGAGCAGGCGGTTGAGCGGGGCGGCGATCCGGTCTCCGTCCGGAACCGGGAGAGCGCCGCCCGGCGTGAAGTCGTTCTGGAAGTCGACGATGAGGAGCGCGTCCACCTCCTCGGCGTACCCCCGGTCGCCCGCGTGCAACCGAGGGGTCGCTTGCGGGGAGCACTCGGCTGGACGAGACGCCGCGCGACGAGGGGCTCCGCCGCGCTCGGCGAGCTGATCTTCTGTCCGCAGTGGGTGGGTCGGTCCCCAGGAGATCTCCTCGAGCGCCTCGTCCTCTCGTCGGGTGGTCGGTCGCCGTCTTGCTCTCTCCGGCCATCTCGGTCCTCCCCGGGTTGCGGATGCGTGGGTTCCGACGGCTCGTCGCATCGCGAAATCCCGTTCCGGCGGAGAGCGGTCAGGCCGACTCGTAGGCGCGCCGCAGCCCCTCGATCTCGATCTTGCTCATCCCGAGCATCGCCTCCATGACCCGCCGCGCCTTCTCGGGGTCGTCGTCGTCGAGGAGCTGGCCGAGGGCGCGCGGGATGATCTGCCACGAGACGCCGAACTTGTCCTTGAGCCAGCCGCAGGGCTGCTTCTCCCCGCCCTCGGAGAGCCTCTCCCAGAGCTCGTCGACCTCCTCCTGGGTCTCGCAGTCCACGAAGAGCGAGATGCCCTGGGCGAAGCTGAAGGAGGGGCCGCCGTTCAGCGCCATGAACTCCTGTCCGGCGAGCTCGAACGTCGCGGACATGAACGTCCCCGCCGGCGCCGGCCCGGCCTCCCCGTACCGATTGGTGCTCAGGATCCTCGAGTCGTCGAAGACCGAGGTGTAGAAGGCGACCGCCTCCTCGGCCCGGTCGTCGAACGTCAGGAACGTGGTGATCTTCTTCGGCACGTCGTCCTCCTGGCGTGGATTCGTAGGTGGGGACCTGCGGGCTCGCCGGAAATCATCGCTCCGACCCCCGCACCGCCGCGCTCGTGACAACATGAGCGGGTGCCGACGTCCTCCGGGAAGCCGCCCGGGCCCGCGACGGAGCCGTCCGCAGACTCCGCAGACGTCGGCTCCGCGCTCCTCGAGCGCGATCGCGAGCTGGGCGAGCTGGCCGAGGCCCTCTCCCTGGCGGAGGACGGTCAGGGACGGGTCGTTCTCGTCGAGGCCCCGGCGGGCCTCGGCAAGACGAGCCTGCTGCAGGCGGCGGGCGAGGCGGCCGCCGGGGCGGGCTTCACCTGCCTGCGCGCGCGTGCGACCGAGCTCGAGCGCGACTTCGCCTACGGCTGCGTCCGCCAGCTGCTCGACCCCGTCGCCGCGAAGGCGTCGGAGGAGGAGCGCGGCCGTCTCTTCGACGGTGCGGCGGCCCTCTCCGAGCCTCTCTTCGCTCCGGCGCGCGGCCCCGGGCAGCTGCCGCCGGCGGACGGCTCCTTCTCCATGCTGCACGGCCTCTACTGGCTCATCGACAATCTCTGCGAGGACGGACCCGTCGCTCTCGCGGTCGACGACGTCCACTGGTGCGACGCCGAGTCGCTGCGCTTCCTGAACTACATCGCTCCTCGCCTCGACGGACTCCGGCTCGCCGTCCTCGCCTCCGCGCGCAGCGGCGAGAGCGTCACCGATCTCGCCCGCCTCGCGGCGAGCCCCGAGACGACGGTTCTCCGTCCGCGCCCGCTCAGCACGGGCGCGATCGTGAGGCTGTTCGAGCGGCGGCTCGGTGCCGACGTCGAGCCCGAGTTCGCCGTCTCCTGCCGCGAGGCGACCGGCGGCAACCCGTTCTTCCTGGAGGCGCTCCTGCGCGAGGTGGGGGAGCTCGGGATCGCCCCAGTCGCCGGGGAGGCGGACCGCGTGCGGGCGATCGGGCCCGCGGCGGTGGCCGATGCGATGCTCCTCCGTCTCGCCGAGACGCCGGCGGCGACGGCTCTCGTGCGTGCCGTCGCCGTCCTCGGCGACGGCGCGAGCGTTGCCGAGGCTGCGCGCCTCGCCGAGCTCTCGGAGGGGGAGGCGGCCGACGCCGCCGACCTGCTGATCCGGCTCGAGGTGCTGGGTCCCGCCGAGCGGCTCGAGTTCCTGCATCCCATCGTCCGCGAGGCGGTGAGCGCGGACATCGGCGCCCACGAGCGCGCCGCCGCCCACGCGCGGGCGGCGGAGATCCTCGCCTCCCTCGGGGCCGACGAGGAGCGGATCGCCGCGCAGCTCGTGGAAGCGCCGCCCGGGGACGACCCGGAGCGGGTCGAGCTCCTCCGCCGGGTGGGAAACGACGCGCTCGCCCGCGGCGCGCCCGCCGCCGCCGCCGCCTGGTTCGGGCGCGCCGTGCTCGAGAACCCGCCCGCCGAGGCGCGCGGCGACCTGCTCCTGGAGCTGGGGTCGGCGGAGCTGCGCCTCGGAAGGCGTGAAGCGGTCGACCACCTGGCCGCCGCGGTCGAGCTCGTCCAGGAGCCCGCGCGGCACGCGGGTGCCGTCCGGCAGCTCGGGCACGCCCTGACCCAGTCGGGGGACGCGGCCGATGCCGTCGCGGCGATCGTGGCCGCGGTCGACCTGCTGGCAGGTCTCGACCGCGAGCAGGCCTTGCTGCTCGAGGCGGAGCTCGGTTACCACGCCCAGCACGCGGGCCTCGAGACCCGCGCTCTCGCCGCCGAGCGGCTGGAGCGTCTGCGAGACCTGCCGGGCGCCAGTCCGGGCGAGCGCCTCGTGGCGGCGAGCCTCGCCTGCGAGCGGGCCCTGCGGAGCGAGTCCGCCGTCGAAGCGCAGGCACATCTGGAACGCGCGCTCGCCGGCTGGCGCGGCCCGGACGAGCAGCTCAACATCGCGGGGCTCTTCTACAGCCTGATCGTCGGCCTGCTCGGGTGTGACGCCCTCGACCTCGCCGACGAATGCCTCGAGCAGGGGCTCGCGGATGCGCGCACCCGCTCCTCGCTGCCGGAGATCGCCTACATGGCGTGCTGGCGCGGCCGGATCTCGCTGCGCCGCGGTGCCGTCGCCCGCGCGGAGGCGGATGCGCGCCTGGCGCTCGAGCTCCTCACGACGCATCGCCTGCTGGGGAGACGCTTCGCGCTCGGCCTGCTCGTCCAGGCGCTCGTCGAGGCGGGGGACCCTGACGCGGCCGAGCGGGAGCTGCACGACAGCGGCCTCGGCGACGACATCCCCGCGAGCCGGGCCAGCAACTACCTCCTCGAGGCACGGGCGCTGCTCCATCTCGCTCAGGAGCGCACGCGGGCGGGGCTCGACGACCTGCTCGAGTTCGGCCGCCGCGACGAGCTGTACGGCGCGGGGAACCCGCGCGCGTCGCGCTGGCGCTCGCAGGCGGCGCTCGCGCTCGCCGACCTCGGGGAGGGCGATCGAGCGGGCGGGCTCGCCGGCGACGACCTCCAGCGGGCGAGGCGCTGGGGAGCTCCGAGCGGGGTCGGCGTGGCGCTCCGGGCCGTGGCGCTCGTCGAAGGCTCCTCTGTCTCGCGCCTGCGCGAGTCGGCGCAGGCGCTCGAGAACTCGCCGGTGCGGCTGGAGCACGCCCGCGCCCTGGTCGATCTCGGGGCTGCGCTGCGCCGTGCCAACCAGCGCGCCGAAGCGCGATCGGAGCTGGAGCGCGGGCTGGCCCTCGCAGAGCGCTGCGGCGCCGCCGCGCTCGCCGAGGACGCCCGCACGGAGCTGCGCGCGGCCGGAGGGCGGGTCAGCGACCCGCACGGCGCGGGCGTCGAGCAGCTGACCGTCTCGGAGCGGCGCGTCGCCGAGCTCGCAGCGGAGGGTCACACGAACCCCGAGATCGCGCAGGCGCTCTTCGTGACCCGGAAGACGGTGGAGACCCATCTGGGTCGCGTGTACCGCAAGCTCGGCATCCCGGGCCGCCTGAAGCTGGCCCAGGCGTTGCGCGAGGAGCTGCCGGCCGCGGACGCCTGACCTCCCGCACGCGCCCCGTGCCGGAAGATCAGGGACGCGGTTCGGGGAGCTCCCCGACGCGCCGCCGGGGCTGCTCGGCCGATCCTGCGCGGCATGAGGACGGAAGAGCTCGAGCCGCAGCGGACCGTGCTGGACGCCGTCGTCGCGGCCGCTACGGCCGGGGACGAGCGGGCGTTCGGGCAGCTCGTCGACCGCCACCGGCGCGAGCTGCAGGTGTACACGTACCGGATCCTCGGCTCGACGGAGGACTCGGCCGACGCGACCCAGGAGACGTTCCTGCGCGCGTGGCGCATGCGCACGACCTTCCGCGGCCGCGGCTCCTTCCGCTCGTGGCTCTACCGGATCGCGACCAACGTGTGCCTCAGCGCGCTCGAGCGCCGGTCGGTGCGGCGGCAGGTCGCGGCGGGGCGCGACGCGGCCCGGGTCGCGCGGCTCCGGGACGAGCCGCTCGAGGAGATCGCGTCCGCCGACCCGGAGCCGGACGACGAGGTCGTGTCCAGGGAGACCGTCGAGCTCGTCTTCCTCGCCGCGGTCCGGCACCTGCCCCCCAGGCAGTGCGCGGTTCTGATCTGCCGCGACGTGCTGGGCTGGTCCGCCAGGGAGACCGCCGAGCTCCTGGGGACGAGCATCGCCTCGGTCACCAGCGCGGTCCAGCGCGCCCGGGAGACCCTGAGGAAGGAGCTGCCCCGACACCGGCTCGAGTGGGCGTCGGCGACCGACCCGAGCGCCGAGGAACGGAAGCTGGTCGAGCGCTATCTCGACGCGGTCGCCCGCGGCCATGCGGACGAGTTCGTCGCCGTCCTCCACGACCACGTGGGCTTTCGGCTTGCATCCGCTCCGGCGCCGGCCCGGGTCGCCGCCGGGTGCCGCTGAGGCAGCGTGACATGATGGCGAGAGCAGGAGGCGAGCTCGTCAACCCCGCGACCGGCCTGCGGATCGTCTTTCGCGAGACGGCCCAGTCGACGAACGGCGAGCTCCTCCAAGTGGACTGGATCGGCCCTCCCGGCTGGACGACGGGCTCGCTCCACGTCCACCCGCGTCAGGAGAAGCGCCTCGAGGTCCTGTGCGGCACGCTCGGCCTGCGGGCCGACGGCGTCGCGCGCCTGCACGGCCCGGGCGAGGTCGCCGTGATTCCGGCCGGCATGCCCCACGCCGCATGGAACGCGGGCGCCGGCGACGTGCACGTCCTCGTGGACTTCAGGCCGGCCCTCCGGACGGAGGTCGTCCTCGAGGCCCTGGCCGCCCTGGCGCGTGACGGGCGGACGACCGCGGCAGGCGTTCCGCGCAACCCGCTCCGCCTGGCCCTCGTCCTTCGCCACTTCGAGGACGAGATCGCCTTCGTCCGGCCGGCGCCGCCCGTCCAGAGAGCGCTTCTCGGCCCGCTGGCCGCGCTCGGGCGCGCTCTGGGGTACCGGGCCGACCATCCCTACCGGCAGCGATCGAGGAGGAACTTCCTGTGACGATCACCTTGCGAGACAGCATCCCGGAGCTCCGCGCCGAGCTGCGCGGGCAGGTCATCGGCCCCGACGACGCGGGCTACGACCAGGCGCGATCCGTCTTCGTCCCGACCGTCGACCGCCGCCCGGCGGCGATCGTCCGGCCTAGGGACGCCGGCGAGGTCGCTCGCGTCGTGACCCTCGCCCGCGACCGCGGGCTCGAGCTGGCCGTCCGCAGCGGCGGGCACAGCGGAGCCGGCCACGGCGTCAGCGACGGAGGCATCGTGCTCGACCTGGCGCTCCTGAAGGCCCTCGAGCTCGATCCGGACCGCCGCGTCGCCTGGGCGGAGACCGGTCTCACGGCCGGCGAGGTCACCCGCGCCGCCGGGGGGCACGGCCTCGCCCTCAGCTTCGGCGACACGGGCTCGGTCGGCATCGGAGGCCTGACCCTCGGCGGCGGCGTCGGCTATCTCGTGCGCAAGCACGGGCTCACCGTCGACAGCCTGCTCGCTGCCGAGATCGTGACGGCCGACGGCCGGTTGCTCGTCACCGACGAGGAACAGCACCCGGATCTCTACTGGGCGATCCGCGGAGGCGGCGGAAACTTCGGCGTCGCGACCCGCTTCCGCTACCGGTTGCAGCCGGTCGGCACCGTCACCGGCGGGATGCTCTTCCTGCCCGCGACGCCCGACACCATCGCTTCGTTCGTCGCCGCCGCCGAGGCGGCACCCGACGAGCTGTCGGCGATCGCGAACATCATGCCGGCGCCGCCGCTGCCGTTCCTCCCGGAGGAGCACCACGGCACGCTCGTGATCATGGGGATGCTCGTGCACGCCGGGCCGCTCGAGGACGGAGAGCGGGCCGTCGCGCCCTTTCGTGCCCTCGCGAAGCCGTTCGCCGACCTGGTCAGGCGCATGCCGTACCCGGAGATCTATCCGCCGGACGACCCGGACTACCGCCCGCTGGCGGCCGCGCGCACGATGTTCGTCGACAGGGTCGGCCGCGCCGACGCAGAGACGATCGTGGAGCGGCTCTCGTGCTCGACCGCGCAGCTGCCCGTGGCGCAGCTCCGCGTCCTCGGCGGCGCCATGGCGGCCGTCCCGGCCGAGGCGACGGCGTTCGCGCACCGGGCGAGCCGGATCATGGTCAACGTCGCCGCCGTCTTCGGCGACCCCGACGAGGCTTCCGGCCACGAGGCCTGGGTCGATGCCACCGCCGCGGCGCTCCGGCAGTCGGACGACGGAGCGTACGTCAACTTCCTCGGAGACGAGGGCGAGGAGCGGGTCCGCGCGGCTTACCCCGGCGCGACGTGGGAGCGGCTCAGGGCGGTCAAGGAGCGGTACGACCCGACGAACCTCTTCCGCCTCAACCAGAACATCCCGCCGCGTGCCGCGGCGGGCGATGAATCCGGCGCCGACCGGCCGGTCTAGATCAGTGAGAGCGACGGCGAGGGAGGCAGAGATGCGCAAGGTGATCGTCAACGAGTGGATGACCCTCGACGGCGTCGTCCAGGCGCCCGGCGCCGCCGAGGAGGACACGAGCGGCGGGTTCGCGCACGGCGGCTGGCACCTGCCCTACTTCGACGACGTCTCGCAGGCCCGGGTCGTCCAAGGCCTGACCGAGGCGGGCGGCTTCCTGCTCGGGCGCCGGACGTACGAGATCTTCGCCGCCTACTGGCCGGACGCTTCCGAGGAGGAGCAGATCACCGCGAGGCCCCTGAACACGAAGCCGAAGCACGTGGCGACGACCACGCTCGCCGAGCCCCTCGCGTGGCAGAACTCCACCGTCCTGCAGGGTGAGCTGGGCGAGGCGGTGGACGCGCTGAAACAGGAGGACGGCGGCGACCTGCACGTGATCGGGAGCGCCGCGCTCGCCCGGGCGCTGATCGAACGCGACCTGGTGGACGAGCTCCGGTTCATGATCGACCCCCTGGTCGTGGGCGGCGGCAAGCGGATCTTCGGAGACGACGGGGTGCGCCGGCCGCTGCGCTTGGTGGAGAGCGAGGTGACGAGCACCGGCGCCATCCTCGCGACGTACGCACCGGACGAGCGCTGACGCCGCGCCCGCGCGGCCGGTGCACGACGGCGAGGCCCGCTATGCTCACGGGCGTAGGGGAGTATCCCCCGCGCTCCGTCGTCATTCCGGCCCTCCGGCCCGGCGAAGCGGCCCACCTGGGCGGGAGAGACCTACGAAGGGCAATGTCGGCGACTCCTTCGGAGGCTGCTCATGCACCCAGGGACTTCTCCAGGCGGCCCGGCCCCCGCGCCGGCGGCTGAGGCCGTCTTCGACCACATCGTCGTCGGCATCGACTCGACGGACGAGAGCCTCGTCGCCGCCGCGCAGGCCGGCGTGCTGCGCGCGCCGGGCGGTCGGCTCGTCCTGATCGCGTCCGCGGAGCGCTACCGCGCCGCTCACGCCGGCATGTTGGCGCCCCGCGCCGACGACGAGCTGACGGCCGCCGTCTCGACCGAGCTCGAGCGCGCGCGGGAGCTCGTCGACGCCGACGACGCCGTGCTCGCCTCGGGCAACCTCGTGCCCCTCCTCTGCTCCGAGTGCGAGCGCCGCAGCGCGACGCTGATCGCGGTGGGGGTCCGGCCGCACCGGCGCCTGGGCGCCCTCACGTTCGGCGGCCACGACGTCGACGCGCTGCACGACGTGCCGTGCTCCGCCCTCATCGCCCGACCGGGCTGGGGCCCGGCCACGCCCAACAGGGTCGTCGTCCCCGTCGACGGCTCGGAGGAGTCGCGGGCCGCCGAAGCCGCGGCGCGGGCGCTCGCCCAGCGGCTCGGCTGTGAGATCGTGCCGACGATCGGCCTGGGCGAGGACGTCGACCTGGCGCTGCTGCGCGCCGAGCGTGACGACGCGCTGCTCCATCCCGGCTCGCTGCTCGATGCGGTCGTCAGCGCCTCGACGCAGCGCAGCCTCGTCGTCGTCGGCCGTGCACGGCCGCACGGTCGCCGGTGGCGAGCCGACTTTGCCGAGCGCCTCGTCCACGCCGCGCGCTGCTCCGTTCTCGTGCTCGAGCACGAGGGCGGCGGTTCGCGGGGTGGAGCCGCGCCCACCGCGAGCGATGGCTAGGCCTACCGCGCCGGCTCCCTCCCGAACGCCGGCGCCTGCTCGGCCCGACGGGGCAGGCGCGCCCTGGCACAGCCTCCCGCTCGACGCGGTCGCGGCCGGGCTCGACACGCGGCTGGATGCGGGCCTGAGCTCCGGGGAGGCGAGGCGGCGGCTCGTCGAGCACGGCCCGAACGAGCTCGAGGCCGCACGCCGCGTGTCGTCCTGGAGGCTGCTGCTCGACCAGTTCAGGAACGTCCTGATCCTGATCCTGCTCGTCGCCGTCGGCCTCTCGATCGCCCTCGGCCATGCGACGGAGGCGATCGTGATCGGTGCGATCGTGCTCCTCGCCGCGTTGCTGGGCTTCGTCCAGGAGGTCCGCGCGGAACGGGCTATCGAGGCCCTGACGCGGATGGCCGCGCCGACGGCGACCGTCCGGCGGGACGGCAAGGAGGTCGACGTCCCGGCCCGGGAGCTCGTTCCGGGCGACGTGATGCTCGTCGACGCGGGCGACAAGGCCTCTGCGGACGGCCGGCTCGTGGAGACGGTCAACCTGCAGGTCGAGGAATCGGCGCTGACCGGCGAGTCGGTCGCAGTCGAGAAGCATGCGGACGAGCTCGCCGCCGCCGCCGCGTCGCTCGGCGACCGCCGCAACATGGTCTACTCGGGCACGACGATCGCCTACGGGCGGGGCGCCGCCGTCGTCGTCGCGACCGGGATGGAGACCGAGTTCGGCGCCATCGCCCGGATGCTCGAGTCGATCGAGCGCGCGAAGACGCCGCTCCAGCTCAGCCTCGACCGGGTGGGGGTGCTCCTCGCGCGGGCGGCGTTCGTCGTCGTGCTCCTCGTCGTCAGCCTCGGGCTGGTGCGCGGGGAGCCGCTCCTCGACATGCTCCTCTTCGGCACGGCTCTGGCCGTGGCGGTCGTGCCCGAAGCCCTCCCCGCCGTCGTCACCATCTCGCTGACGCTGGCGGCCCAGCGGATGGTGAAGCGCAACGCCCTCGTGCGCCGACTGCCGGCGATCGAGACGCTCGGAAGCGTCACCGTCATCTGCACCGACAAGACGGGGACGCTGACGAGGGACGAGATGACGGTGCGCAAGGTCTTCGCGGCCGGGCAGCTGCTCGGCGTCTCGGGCGCCGGGTACGAGCCTGCCGGCGAGTTCACACGGAACGGCTCGCCGGTCGACCCGCCGGGCGCCCTGCTCGAGGCGCTCCGGGCGGCGGCGCTCGCCTCCGACGCCCGCCTGCTCCCCGGCGAGACCGACGGGCAGTGGCAGCTGCGGGGCGACCCGACGGAGGGCGCGCTCGTCGTCGCGGCGGCCAAGGCGGGTCTCGACAGGGGTGAGCTGGAGCAGCGCTTCCCGCGCGTCGACGAGATCCCCTTCAGCTCCGAGAGCAAGCGGATGACGACGCTGCACGAGACGGAGGACGGCGTCGTCGCCTACGCGAAGGGGGCCCCCGAGGTCATCCTCGCTTCCTGCACGCGGCAGCTCGACGCCTCGGGCGAGACCGAGCTCGACGCCGAGGCCCGAGAGGCGCTCCTCCACGCCGCGGAACAGCTGGCGGGCGAGGCGCTGCGCGTCCTCGCCGTGGCCCGGCGGCCGGCCGCCAGCGTCGGCAACGCCGAGCACGACCTCACCTTCCTCGCCCTGGTCGGACTCATCGACCCGCCGCGGCCGGAGGCGCGGGACGCGGTCGAGACGTGCGTCGAGGCCGGCGTGACGCCCGTGATGATCACCGGCGACCACCCGCTCACGGCGGAGGCGATCGCCCGCGAGCTCGGCATCCTGACGGACGGCCGTGCCGTCACCGGCTCGGAGCTCGACGCGATGGACGACGCCGAGCTCGACGACGCCGTCGAGGCGATCCAGGTCTACTCGCGCGTCTCCCCGCTCCACAAGCTGCGTGTCGTCACCGCGCTGCAGGCACGGGGGCACTCGGTCGCCATGACGGGCGACGGCGTCAACGACGCGCCCGCCCTCAAGAAGGCCGACATCGGCGTCGCGATGGGCGTGACGGGGACCGACGTCGCCAAGGAGGCGGCGGCGATGACGCTCACCGACGACAACTTCGCCTCCATCGTCGCCGCCGTGGAGGAGGGCCGCGGCGTCTTCTCCAACATCAAGAAGTACCTCATGTACCTGCTCGCCGCGAATCTCGGCGAGATCGGCCTTCTGCTCGGCGCGTCGCTCGCCGGCAAGCCGCTGCCGCTCAGCCCCGTCCAGATCCTCTACGTCAACCTCGCCACCGACGGCCTGCCCGCGCTCGCGCTCTCGGTCGACCCGGCGGAACGCGACCTGATGCGCCGACCGCCGCGCAGCCGGCGCCAGGGCATCTTCACGCGGCCCGTCGTCGCCTTGATCGCGGTCGGCGGGGTCTGGTCGGGGCTGACGACGCTGGGCCTGTTCGTCTGGGCTCTCTCGGCCGACAGGCCGCTGTCGGAGGCGATGACGATGACGTTCGCCACACTCGTGCTGATCGAGTTCTTCAAGGCCTTCAGCTTCCGCTCCGACCGCAACTCCATCCTCGACCGGCCGTTCGCGAACAGATGGCTCAACCTGGCGGTCGCGTGGGAGCTCCTCCTCCTCGGGCTCGTCGTCAACGTCCCGTTCCTGCAGGACGCGTTCGGGACCCGCGCCCTCTCGCTGGAGACGTGGCTGCTCGCCGCAGGGCTCGCCTCCACGATCGTCCCGGTGCTCGAGATCTCGAAGCTCGTGCTCCGACGCGCCCGCGCTTACCCGACGGCGGTCGGCGCGTAGCGGAGGAGCCTGAACGTTCTCGGGTGCGATGAATTTGCGCTCTCTCGCCGGTCGGACTGGTGTAAAGCCCGCCGGAGAAGGAGCCCATCATGGCAATGCAGACGTTCGTCAACCTGCCCGTGAAGGATCTCGCCAAGGCGAGGGAGTTCTTCACCGCGCTCGGCTTCTCGTTCGACCCGGAGTTCACCGACGAGAACGCCACGCGCATGATCATCAGCGACGACACCTCGGTGATGCTCGCGGTGGAGCCGTTCTTCAAGGGCTTCATCGAGCCGCAGGAGATCGCCGACACGTCGAGGAGCAGGGAGGTGATCGTGGGCCTCTCCGCCGAGAGCAGGGAGCACGTCGACGAGCTGGCGGAGACGGCGCTCGCCGCCGGCGGCGAGCCGCTCGGAGAGCCGGACGACCAGGGCTTCATGTACATGCGCGGCTTCCGCGACCTCGACGGGCACCAGTGGTCGTTCATCTACATGGACATGTCCGCGATCCCAGCGGCCTAGACGGCTTCGACGACCCGGGCGCGCACGCGGCACGCGGCACGCGGATCCCCACAGGTTGTCGAGAATGGCCTCGTGGACACCGAGCGAGCGCTCGAGCGAGGTCGCAACGCGTACGCGGGTGCCGAATGGCGAGACGCTCTCGCCGCGCTCGGGCGCGCCCACGGAGAGCGGCCGCTTGCGCCGGACGATCTCGAGCTGCTGGCGCGCTCGGCGTACATGCTGGGCCTCGACGACGAGTACCGAAAGGCGCTGGAGCAGGCGTACCAGGCCTACCACGACGTGGGCGACATTTCGCGCGCCGCCAGGTGTGCGTGGTGGATCGGCCGCGTGAACTGCTCGGCGACGCGATCGCTCGCGGCCTTCCCGAGCCGGCGGCGAGCCGGGCCTAGGCGCCTTCGCAGCGGAAGGAGCGTCCCACGAGGGGGCGCTCCTTCCCACCTCCGGCGTGACGGAGCTAGACGAGCTCCTTGGTGCGCTCCGCATACTTCTCGACCCGGAGCTGCCGGGCGCGAGCCTCGTCGGCCGCCTTGCGGAAGCCGAAGACGTAGTGGAGCGTCAAGCCGATCCCCCACCCGACGAGCGGGAAGACCACCCACGGGAAGTCGCCGTCGGCGTACGCCCACAGCAGCGAGTTCAGGGCGATCAGGCCGGTCATGACGATCGCGTACACGACCGCATGAATCTTGAAGCCGCGCCTGGACTCGGCGAGCGTGTAGCCGAACTCTGCCTTCCGGTATTCGTCGGCTGTCAGCATCGTGGGCCTCCTTTCTCGCGAACAGGCTCGCCCACGTGGACAGCGCCGGCATCGGGGTGCTCACCCATCCCGCCCTCGGGTTTGCCGTCGAGCTGGGGGGCGGCGCGACGCCCTCCTCCTCGGGGTCGTGCATCGGGATCGTGCAGGAGCTCCGGCGAAGCGGGCCCTCGACCGGCTCGCGGCCGTCGTCGCGTGAGTGCGACGTGTCCGGGAGGGCGGCTTAGGGCGTCAGGCGCCCAATCGCCTCAGCAATTACCCGCAGGGGCGACCGGTGTAGCCCCGATGCGTGCGATCCCGCGGGCGGCCACGCTCACGGGGTGACCTTTTCGGGCCTGATTCTCCGGAACCTCTTCCGGCAGCGGACCCGGACGGCGCTCACGATGCTCGGGATCGCGATCGGCATCACCACCGTCGTCGCTCTCGGCGCCGTGACGGCCGGCCTGCGCGCGTCCTCGAGCGCGTTCGTCAAAGCCGGCGGCGCGGACTTCCTCGTCGCGCAGCGAGGGGCTTCCGACCTCTCGTTCAGCACGCTCGACGAGCAGGTGGCGGATCAGATCGCCGCCAGGCCGGATGTGGAGCGGGCCACGCGCGTCTTCCTCGAGGTGGCGGACACGCCCGGCAACCCCTTCTTCTTCCTGCTCGGGTACGACCCGGGCGAGCTCATGCAGGAGCCGCTCCGGATGCTGGCCGGCGAGCGGCTCTCGGCGGACCGTCCCGACGCCCTGATGCTCGGCTCCGAGGCCGCCGCGGCCTTCGGCGCCGGGGTCGGCGACGAGGTGCGCCTCGAGGGGCGTACGTTCCACGTCGTCGGAATCTACGCGGCCGACGACGACTGGCGTGACGCCGGGGCGATCGCGCCGCTCCGGACGGTGCAGGAGATCGCCCGCAAGCCCGACGTCGTGACCGCCGTCCACGTCGTGGCGGCGCGGCCCCGCGACCCCGACCGGGTCGCCGCCGCGATCGAAGCGGAGCTTCCGGAGGTGGCGACGATCGCCGGCCCGGAGGAGTACGGGAAGGTCGACCAGGGGTTCGAGATCCTCGACGCCGCGAATCTCGCCATCTCGTTGCTCGCCGTCGGGATCGGCGCGATCGGCGTCATGAACACGATGATCATGTCGGTCTTCGAGCGGACGCGGGAGATCGGGGTCCTGCGCGCCGTCGGTTGGAGCGGGCCGCGCGTCGTCCGCATGGTCGTGGCGGAATCCCTGTTCCTCTGCGTGCTCGCCGCATTGATCGGAATCGGGCTCGGCGTCCTGGCAAGCCGCCTCGTCCTCGTGGTTCCGGCCGTGTCCTCGTTCCTGACGCCTGCCTACGAGCCGGCCGTCTTCCTCCGAGCCGTCGCCGTCGGAGTCGTCGTCGCGCTCGTCGGCGCCCTCTATCCGAGCATCCGCGCGGCGCGACTGTCGCCGATGGAGGCGCTTCGCTATGAGTGAGCCGCTGATCCAGGCCCGGGGTCTGGAGAAGGCGTTCGAGAAGGGACGGATCGTCGCGCTCCGCGGCATGGACCTGGAGGTGGCGGAGCGGGAGTTCGTCGCGATCGTCGGGCCCTCCGGATGCGGCAAGTCGACGCTGCTCCACCTGATCGCGGCGCTGGACAAGCCGGACAACGGCCGAATCCGGGTCGGCGAGCACGAGCTCGAGTCGGGGCGTCACCTGAGCCGCTACAGGGCCAGGCATATCGGGATGGTCTTCCAGCTCCACAACCTCCTGCCGTCGCTGACCGCGCTCGAGAACGTTCAGGTGCCGATGTTCGAGCTCGGTCTCGGCAGGAGGGAGCGAAAAGAGCGGGCACGCCGGCTGCTCGCGCTCGTCGGGCTCGGCGACCGAGAGGGGAGCCGGCCTCCGGAGCTCTCCGGCGGAGAGCGCCAGCGGGTGGGGATCGCACGGGCGCTCGCCAACGACCCGCCGATCCTCCTCGCCGACGAGCCGACCGGCAGCCTCGACTCGGAGAGCGGCTCACGCATTCTCGACCTGCTCGAGACGCTGCGTCGCGAGCGCGGCCTCACGGTAATCCTCGTCACCCACGACGCCGAGGTGGCCGCCCGCGCCGACCGGATCGTCCGGATGCTGGACGGACGCTTGCTGGGCGAGGAGTGGGCGCCACGCCCAGAGCCGGTGGGCGCGGGAGCAGGCGCACAGCAGTCGGCGGGTTAGCCTCGTCGCTTCGTCTTCGTGCGCGTTAACCACACCGGGGATCGGCGCTCTCCCCGATGCCCCGGCCGGGCGGGGGCGGGACACTCGCCGGTGATTTGAGAGGAGGTGATCAGTCGTGACCACAGAGATGCTCACGCAGGGCGACCGGCTGGCTCCACAACGGACCGCGCCGAAGCGAGAGTCGGAGCGGGAGGAGCGCCTTCGGGCGCTGGCGATCGAGCGGATCCACCGGCTCCGCAGGTTCAAGCTCCACCTGGCCGTGTTCGCGCTCGGCCTTCCGCTTCTCGGCGGCGTCTGGGTGCTGACCGAGTACTTCGAGGAGCACACCTGGCCGAGCCGGTTCGCGTCCGCGCCTGATGTGGCGGGGACATGGGATCCGTGGTTCTTCTTC
The DNA here is from genome assembly GCA_025923055.1 of Thermoleophilia bacterium. Taxonomy (GTDB): domain Bacteria; phylum Actinomycetota; class Thermoleophilia; order Gaiellales; family Gaiellaceae; genus JAIBJN01. The sequence goes on along the minus strand of JAICGP010000007.1, from coordinate 2,082 downwards.
GTCGCGGGGATCTGGGCCGTCGTCCTTGCCGTCCACGCGCTCAGGACGTACTTCGGGCCGCCGGTGGGGCCGATCGGGCGGCACATCCGCCGCCCCGTCCCGAGGGACGAGCTCGAGCACGAGATCGAGCGGCTCGATGCGGGGTGTGGGGCCGCTGGTATGGCTGAGGCAGAAAGCCTCGCCGGCCTCCGCGCCTGGAGACGTGAGAGGGCGAGTATCCGTGGCAAGTAGCCGCTGGGCGCCTTTCGCCGGCATCGGGCTCGCGGCCGCCACCGGCGCTCTCGCTTTGCGCTACCGCCGCGATCGTGCAGGGGCCGAAGCGCGCCTGGCGGGGCTCGACCGGCATACGATCCGGACCCCGTTCGGGCCGCTCGAGTACTGCGAGTGGGGTGACGGCGAGGCGCTGCTGCTCGTGCACGGCGTCGTCGGCGGCTGCGACGTGCCGCCGTCCTGGCGGGCGCTCGTCCCGCCGGGCTACCGGATTCTCACGCCCTCGCGCTTCGGCTATCTCGGCTCGCCGCTCCCGCAAGATGCGTCGACCGCCGCGCAGGCAGACGCCTTCGCCTGTCTCTTCGACGCGCTCGGCATCGACAAGGCGCCGGTGCTCGCCTTCTCGGCCGGATCGACGTCGGCGGTGCAACTCGCGCTGCGCCATCCGGGCCGCGTCTCGGCACTGGTCCTCGTCGCCTCGAACGCGCCGCACGAAAAGCCCGTGACGCTCGCGCCGCGGCGCCTCGCCCCGCTCGTCTTCTCCCAGCCGACGCTCTGGTTCCTGCGCGTCTTCCTCCCCTCGAAGCTGGCCGCGATCGCCGGCACGCCTCCCGGTTACGCGCTGAGCGGCGAGGAGGTCCGCACGCTCGAGGCGATCCTCGACAGCTTCTTCCCCGTCGCGCCCCGCGCCCAGGGGATCATCTTCGACGGCTACGTCGGCAACGCCGAGATCGCGGGTTGTCCTGTCGAGGAGATCACCGTCCCGACCCTCGGCGTGCACGCCGTCGACGACCCACTCGCCTCCTACGAGGACGCCCAGGCGATGATCGCGCGGATCCCCGGCTCCCGATGGGTGCCGGTCGAGCGCGGCGGTCACATCTTCATTCACGAGGACGAGCACGCGAAGCGCGAGATCGCGGCGTTTCTCGCATCTCGGAGCCGGGCGTCCGTGACCGGATGGACTGCGCTCGAGGTTGAACGCAGGTAGCGATGGAACACGTCCTGGGGCGGATCGTGATCGGAGCCCTGCTCGTGGTCCACGGTGTCGCGCACGTGGAGGTCCCGCGCGTGTGGGGGGCGAGGGAGTCGGCCACGTCCTGGCTCGTGGGGGAGGCGGAAACGCTGGGAACGGTGCTGGCGACGGTCGCGCTTGCGGGCTTCGTGCTTGCCGGGCTGGCCGTCTTCATCGGCATCGGCGTCTGGAGACCGCTCGCGATCGCCGCGGCGTGCGTCTCGCTCGTCACGATCGCGCTCTTCTGGCACTGGAAGACGGCACTCGGCGTGATCGTGAACGTGGGCATCCTGCTCGCACTCCTCTGGGCGAACTGGCCCGGACGAGGGCTCGTCGGCTCCTAGGGCCGCCGGCGAGCGCCCGGCACGAGCGCGTACACGCCCCACAGGCCGGGGACGCCCTTGAGCTCGTGGACGCCCCGGTCCTCGAACACCAGGCCGGAGCCGACGACGAGGTCCTTGACCGTTTGCGAGACGAGGACCTCGGACGGGCGCGCCAGGTGCGCGACGCGTGCCCCGGCGTGGACGGCGACGCCGGCGAGCTGGTCGCCGACGTGCTCGACGTCGCCGGTGTGCAGGCCGGCCCGCACTTCGATTCCCAGCGTGTGCACGGCCTCGACCATCGCCTGGGCGCAGAGGATGCCGCGGAGGGGCCCGTCGAACGCGGCGAGGAAGCCGTCGCCGGTCGTGTTGACCTCTTCGCCTCGGTAGAGGGCAAGCAGGCCGCGGACGGTCGAGTGGTGGCGTTCGAGCAGCTCGCGCCAGCGCGCGTCGCCGAGCTCGGCCGCCTTTCGCGTCGAGTCGACGATGTCGGTGAAGAGCACCGTGGAGAGCACGCGGTTCAGCTCCTCGAGATCGCTC
>JAICGP010000006.1 GCA_025923055.1 Thermoleophilia bacterium | reverse complement strand
GAGCGCGAGGCCTTCCTCGACACGATCGCCCGCGTCGGCCGCTCGGCGTCGCGCGACGAGTCCCGCCCCGTGCTGACCGGAGTGCTCGTCCGCTTCGAGGCCGGGAAGCTCGTCATGGCCGCCACCGACTCCTACCGCCTGAGCGTGAAGGAGACCGAGCTGACGACCGGTCCGGGCAGCGAGCTTGAGGCGATCGTCCCTGCCCGTGCGCTCGCGGAGCTCTCCCGGATCTCGGGGCCCGCCGCCTCGGACACGATCGAGGTCGGCGTCCAGGAGAACCAGATCGTGTTCGGCACCGACGGCGTCTGGCTGACCGCGCGCCGCATCGACGGCCAGTTCCCGAACTACCGGCAGCTCCTGCCCGAGCAGTTCGAGGCCGAGGTGCAGCTCCCGCGGGAGGAGCTCCTCGACGTCGTCCGCCGCACCGGCCTCCTCGCGCAGCGCAAGTCGCCGCTGCGCCTGCGCTTCGAGGAGGGCGAGCTGACCGTGTCGGCCCAGACGCAGGACGTCGGGGAGGCGCGCGAGTCTCTGCCCGTCGCCTACAGCGGCGAGACGATGGAGATCGGCTTCAACGCGGACTTCCTCCGCGACGGCCTCGAGTCGGTGGCGGACGAGACGGTGCGGCTCAAGCTGATCAGCCCTCTTCGCCCGGGCCTCCTCCACGGGGAGCGCGACGACTTCCTCTACCTGATCATGCCGATCAGGCTGGCCGGCTGATCGTCGCCCGGGCCTCGCTCGCGAGCTTCCGCTCGTACGTCGCGCTCGACCTGCCGCTCGCACCGGGCCTCGTGCTCGTCGTCGGGCCGAACGGCGCGGGCAAGACGAACCTCCTCGAGGCGATCCACGTCGGCGCGCAGGGCTTCTCCCCCCGGACGCGCGCCGAGCCGCGGCTCGTCCGCTTCGGCGCCGCTGCCGCCCGGGTCCGGCTCGAGGGCACGGAAGGAGGCGCGGACGTCCGGACGGAAGTCACGATCGCCCCGGGCGCGGGGAAAGAGGTGCGCCTCAACGACGTCCCGGCCGCCTCCGCGGAGGAGCTGCGCTCGCGGCTGGCGGCGCTCGTCTTCGTTCCCGACCGGCTGGCGGTCGTGAAAGGCGGTCCGGCCGTAAGGCGCGCCTACTTCGACCGGATGCTCGGTCGCGTGCTGCCCGCGCAGGCGCCGCTTCCCGGCGAGTACGGACGGGCTCTCGCCCAGCGCAACGAGGCGCTGAGGCGAACGCGCGCCGGCCTCTCCTCCCGCGAAGCGCTCGAGCCGTGGACGCGGCGTGTGGCCGAGCTCGGCGCGGAGCTCGACGCGGCCCGCGCCCGCCTCGTCGCCCTGCTCGCTCCAGGATTCTCCGCCGCCGCCGAGGCGCTCGGCCTCGCGGGCGCCTCGCTCGGCTACGAGGAGCGCGGTCTGCCGCTCGAGGAGCTGGAAGGCCGGCTGGAGCGCGATCTCGAGCGCGGCACGACCGGTGTCGGCCCCCATCTCCGCGATGCCGACGTTCACGCGGGCGACCGGGAGCTGCGCGGCTTCGGCTCCCAGGGGGAGCAGCGGACGGCGGTGCTCGCGCTCGTCCTCTCCGAGGCGGCGGTGCTCGCCGAGCGTCGCGGAACGCCGCCTCTGCTCTTGCTCGACGACGTGCTGAGCGAGCTCGACGCCGGGCGAAGGAGTGCACTGCTGGCGGCACTTCCCGTCGGCGGCCAGACGCTCGTCACGGCGACGAGCGCCGACGCGCTCCCCCGCGGCGGGCCCGAGCCGGCGCTGCTCGTCTCCGTCCGCAGGGAGGGCACCGAGAGCCTCGCGGAGGCGGCGTGACGGGCCTCGAGCCGCTCGGCGGCGAGTTGCGGCGAGAGCTCGGCCGGCTCGGCCCCGGCGGCGCGATCGGCGAGGTCGTGGAGGCGTGGCCCGAGGCGGTCGGTGCTCCGATTGCCGCCAACGCGTGGCCCGCCAGGATCTCGCGGGACGGCACGCTCCACGTCGCGACGAGCTCGAGCGCCTGGGCCTTCGAGCTGACCCAGCTGGCGGACACCGTCCGCGCCCGGCTCGCGGAGCGCCTCGGGACGGGCGCACCGCCCTCGCTCCGCTTCGCGCCCGGCCGCCTTCCCGAGCCGGGAGCGGAGAGCGTGGCGACTTCCGCGCGCACCGTGCCGACTCCGTCCCCAGCTGCGTGGGCGGCCGGCGAGGAGATCGCCTCCGAGATCGCCGATCCCGCCCTGCGGGAGGTCGTCGCGCGGGCCGCAGCAGCCTCGCTGGCGGCAGCGGAGACGCGCTCGTCCGACCGTCCGATCTGATACACTGCGGATGACGTAAAAATCCCGCCCTAGCAGGGATTTTTTTATGGCCAAGACCACGTACGACGCCAAGGACATCACCGTTCTCGAGGGCCTCGAGCCCGTCCGCCTGCGCCCGGGCATGTACATCGGCTCGACGGGTGCGCGCGGGCTCCACCACCTGATCTACGAGGTGGTCGACAACTCGGTCGACGAGGCGCTCGCGGGGCGCAACGACCGCATCGAGGTGCGCCTCCACCCGGACAACTCCGTGACGGTCCGCGACTGGGGCTCGGGCATCCCCGTCGGCGTCATGGAGGACCAGGGTGTCTCCGCGCTCACGGTCGTCCTCACGAAGCTCCACGCCGGCGGCAAGTTCGGCGGCGAGGGCTACAAGGTCTCCGGAGGGCTCCACGGCGTCGGCGTCTCCGTCGTGAACGCGCTCTCGGAGTGGCTCACGGCCGAGGTGCGCCGGGACGGCAAGGTGTACCGCCAGGAGTTCGCCCGCGGCGTGCCGACGACCGACGTCGAGGTCGCCGGCAAGGCCGGGAAGGACGAGTCCGGCACCACCATCTCCTTCCTCCCGGACCCGGACGTCTTCGAGGAGTACGAGTTCTCCAGCCAGACGCTGACGCAGCGGTTTCGCGAGACGGCATTCCTGACGCGAGGCCTCCGCATCGTCTTCGTGGACGAGCGCGAGGGGGAGACGACGGAGGAATTCCATGCCGAGGGCGGGATCAGGGACTTCGTCGCGTACGTCAACGAGGCGAAGGACGCTGTCCACCGGCACATCGTCTACTTCGAGGGCGAGAGCGAGCAAAGCACCGTCGAGGTGGCGATGCAGTGGAACACGTCCTACGTCGAGTCAGTCTTCTCGTTCGCCAACAACATCAACACGCACGAGGGCGGCGCGCACCTCTCCGGCTTCAAGGCGGCGCTCACCGGGACGCTGAACAAGTACGCGCGCGACAAGGGGCTGCTCAAGGAGAAGGAGGAGAACCTCGACGGCGAGGACGTCCGCGAGGGCCTGGCCGCCGTCATCTCCGTGAAGCTCCGCGACCCCCAGTTCGAGGGGCAGACGAAGACGAAGCTGGGGAACCCGTGGGTGCGCGGCCTCGTAGAGCAGACGGTGAATGCCCGGCTGGCCGAGTTCCTGGAGGAGAACCCGACCGACGCGCGCCAGATCGTCCAGAAGGCGATCTCGGCCGCGCGGGCGCGGCAGGCCGCCCGGAAGGCGCGCGAGCTCACCCGCCGCAAGAGCGCCCTCGAGGGCTCCTCGCTCCCCGGCAAGCTGGCCGACTGCACGATCCGCAACCCCGAGGACGCCGAGCTCTTCATCGTCGAGGGCGACTCGGCGGGCGGCTCGGCGAAGATGGGCCGCGACCGCACCTACCAGGCGATCCTCCCGCTGCGCGGGAAGATCATCAACAGCGAGAAGAACCGCATCAACAAGGTGCTCTCGAACAACGAGATCCAGGCGATGATCACGGCGATCGGGACCGGGATCGGCGACGAGTTCGACATCGAGAAGCTGCGGTACCACCGGGTGATCGTGATGACGGACGCCGACGTCGACGGCTCCCACATCCGCACCCTCGTCCTCACCTTCCTCTACCGCCACATGCCGGAGCTCTTCGAGCGCGGCCACATCTACATCGCGGTGCCGCCGCTCTACAAGGTGAAGGTCGGCAACCAGGAGTTCTACTTCGAGAAGGACGCCCAGCTCGAGGAGCTGCTGGTGCGCGAGCGCCTCGACGCCGTCGAGATCAGTTCGGCGAGCGGCGCACCGGTGAAGCTCACCGAGGCGAGGTGGAGCAGGTTCACGAACGCGCTCGAGAAGTTCGAGGGCTGGCTGCAGCGGCTGCGCGCCGACTTCGGGCCCGCGCCCGTCGAGTTCCTCGTCACCCAGGGCCTCGTCGAGGTCGACACGCCGACGCTCGACTCGCTCGGCGCCGCTATCGAGGGCGCCGAGGCCAACGGCTACCAGCTCTCGGTGTTCGACCGGCAGGACGGCGAGCTCACCGTGAAGGTCGTCGAGACGGAGACGAGCGCCGCGCGGATGGTGACCGTCCCGGCCGAGGTGCTCGCCTCGCCGGTCTACGCCCAGCTGCGGCAGGTCTACGCCAGGCTCGTCGAGCTGACGGGCCAGCCGCCGTTCGAGCTCGTGCACGGCAAGAAGGCGCGCACCGCGGAGACGTTCGCGGCCGTCCGCCAGACGGCGCTCGACCTGGCCAAGGAGGGCATCCAGCTCTCTCGCTTCAAGGGCCTCGGCGAGATGAACCACGACCAGCTCTGGGAGACGACGATGGATCCCGAGCGGCGTCTCCTCGTGCGGGTCGACGTCGAGGATGCCTCGGCCGCCGATCGGCTCTTCTCGACCCTGATGGGCGACCAGGTCGAGCCGCGGCGGGTGTTCATCGAGACGAACGCAAAGGACGTGCGCTTCCTCGATGTCTGAGCTCTCCGGCGGCCCCCTGAGCTACGGCCGCGTCGAGCCGCGCGAGCTCGAGCAGGAGATGCGCTCGAGCTACCTCGACTACGCGATGTCGGTCATCGTAGGCCGCGCGCTGCCCGACGTCCGCGACGGGCTGAAGCCGGTGCACCGGCGCGTCCTCTACGGGATGCACGAGGCCGGCATGCAGCCGAACCGGCCGTACAAGAAGTCCGCGCGTGTCGTCGGCGACGTCATGGGCTCGTACCACCCGCACGGGGACTCGGCGATCTACGACACGCTCGTCCGGATGGCGCAGCCCTTCTCGCTCCGCTATCCCCTCGTCGACGGGCAGGGCAACTTCGGCTCCATCGACGACGACCCGCCGGCGGCCATGCGCTACACGGAGGTACGGCTCGCGCGGATCGCGACCGAGATGCTGCGCGACATCGACGCCGACACCGTCGAGTTCGTCCCGAACTACGACGAGTCGCGGCGAGAGCCGCTCACGCTTCCGAGCCGCTTCCCGAACCTGCTCGTCAACGGCTCGTCGGGCATCGCCGTCGGGATGGCGACGAACATCCCGCCGCACCGGCTGCCGGAGGTCGTCGACGCGATCGTCCACCTGATCGACAAGCCGGAGTCGAACGTCGACGAGCTCATGAAGCACGTGAAGGGCCCCGACTTCCCGACCGGCGCCTACGTCGTCGGCCGCTCCGGCATCCGGGACGCGTACCGCACCGGCCGCGGCCGCGTCGTCATGCGGGCTCGCGCGCACGTGGAGGAGCTGCGCGGCGGCAAGTCCGCGATCATCGTCACCGAGCTGCCGTACGGCGTGAAGAAGGGCGGCGAGACGGGAGTGATCGCGAAGATCGCCGACCTCGTGCACGAGAAGGTCCTGACCGAAATCTCCGACCTCCAGGATCACTCCGACCGCACGGGGATGCGCATCCAGGTCGAGCTGAAGCGTGACTGCATCGCCCAGGTCGTCCTCAACAAGCTCTACAAGCACACCCAGCTCCAGACGACCTTCGGCTACAACGCGGTCGCGCTCGTCGACGGCGTGCCGCGGACGCTCTCTCTGCTGGAGCTCCTCCGGCACTACCTCGACTACCAGCGCGAGGTCGTCACCCGCCGCTCGAAGTACGAGCTGCGCAAGGCCGAGGAGCGGGCGCACGTCCTCCAGGGCTACCTGACTGCGCTCGACAACCTCGACGAGGTGATCGCGCTCATCCGTGGCTCGGCCGACACGGACACCGCCCGCGCCGCCCTCTGTGACCGCTTCGAGCTCACCGAGATCCAGGCGCAGGCCATCCTCGACCTGCGCCTCGCCCGCCTCACGAGCCTCGCCCGCAAGGAGATCGAGGACGAGTACGCGGACCTCCAGGAGCGGATCGGCGAGCTGCGGACGATCCTCGGCGACCCGGGGTTGATCGACGGCGTCATCCGCGACGAGCTGCTCGAGATGAAGCAGATCTACGGCAAGAGCGACGACCGCCGCACGGAGATCGTCGCCGCCGAGGAGGAGCTCGAGCTCGAGGACCTGATCGCCGAGGAGGACATGGTCATCGCGATCACGCGCTCCGGCTACGTGAAGCGCCTCCCCGTCACGACGTACCGCGAGCAGCGGCGCGGCGGCATCGGCGTCATGGGCATGGAGCTGAAGGACGAGGACTACATCGCTCACCTCTTCGTCGCCTCGACCCACGACTACCTGCTCTTCTTCACGTCGGTCGGGAAGGTCTACCGGCTCAAGGTGCACGAGCTGCCGCTCGGCTCCCGCCAGTCCAAGGGACGCGCGATCGTCAACCTGCTTCCCTTCCAGCAGGGCGAGAGCATCCGCGCAGTCATCGCCACGCGGGACTTCGGCGAGGCGGAGTACCTCCTCTTCGCGACGAAGAAGGGCATCGTCAAGAAGACGGAGCTCGCGGCGTACAACACCCCGCTCAAGGCCGACGGCATCATCGCCATCAGGATGCGCGAGGAGGACGAGCTCGTCGGCGTGCGGCACTCCTCCGGCGACGACGACGTCCTCATGGTGTCGCGCAAGGGCCAGGCGATCCGCTTCCACGAGAGCCTCGCCCGTCCGATGGGGCGCTCGACCTCGGGCGTCGTCGGCATGCGGCTGCGCAGGGACGACGAGGTCATCTCCCTCGACATCGCCCGCAACGACGCCGACCTCCTGATCGTGACCGAGAACGGGTTCGGCAAGCGCACGCGCATCGACGAGTACCCGGTCAAGGGCCGGGGCGGCCTCGGCGTCAAGACCGTGCAGCTCACTGAGGCGCGCGGGCAGCTCGCCGGCTCGCTCGTCGTCCGCGAGGGCGACCAGGTCATGCTCATCTCGACCGGTGGGACCGTGATCCGCGTCCCCGCCGAGGGCATCAAGCGGAGCGGCCGCTCGACGCAGGGAGTCATCGTCATGCGCCTGCGCGAGGGCGAGCGCGTCTCGACGCTCGCCCGGGTGGTCGAGCAGGACGAGGCGGTGATCGACGCCTCGCTGGAGCCGATCCACGAGGCCTCCGGAAACGGCGCGGGCCCCTCGGCCGACGGCTCCTCCTAGCGTCGCGCGCCTCGGGACGAGAGGCCGTGATACGGTCGTCGAAAGCGACGAGCACGCTTCGAAAGACGTACGCGCCTTGCCTTCCCCCCGCCAACCGGAGGACCTGCTCGAGCCCGTCGACCTCGACCTGCGCCTGCGGGAGCTGCGGCTGACGCTGGGCCAGACCTGCCACGTGGCCGGCGTCTCGAAGATGCAGCTCGACTACTGGACGACGAAGGCGCGCATCCCGACGAAGGGCCGCAAGCAGCGTCTCTACGACATGGACGCCGTCGAGACCGTGATGCTGATCAAGCAGGGCAAGGACAAGGGCCTCTCGCTCGAGGCGGCCATCGCGGCGGCAGAGCGGTTCAAGAGCCGCGGCGGGTAAGCGACGCGGTAGCCGCCGCGATTCCGGGCCGGCTCACGACTCGCGCAGGATGCCCGCGGCCGACTCGGGCGCCATCGTGTTGACGAAGTAGCCGGCGCCGAGCTCGATCCCGGCCAGGACGCCGAAGCGCGGCAGGATCTCGAGGTGCCAATGCCCCCCGGCGTGGAGCCAGAGGTTCAGGGGCACCGGGCCTTCGGCCACCCGCAGCCGCCGCACGCCCTCCGCCGCAAGGGCGAGAGCTGCGGCGAGGCTCGGGCTCGCGTACGGCTGCCGCTCGCACTCGAGGGGCGCCGCGAGCATCTCGTAGGGCTGCCGGCCGGCGAAGGGGCACAGGAGGACGATGCCGTCGCGCTCGTCGACGACGCGCATCCGCTGCTGGCGCTCCTCGGCGAGCACGCGGCAGAGCAGGCACCCCTCCGCGGCTTCCTGCAGCTCCCGCTCCAGGCGGACGAAGGGCGGCTCCTCCTCCAGCCAGACGAGCTGGGAGTGGCTGTGGGCGAGGCTCGCACCGCCGCCCGCGCCCTCGTTGACCAGGGCGTGGACGTAGGAGAACCCCGCCTCCCAGGCCGCGGCTGCGCGGGCCTGCCAGGCATCGGCGACTAGCTCGAGCTCGCGGACGCCGAGGTCGCCGAGCGTCCGCGCGTGGCGCGGCGAATGGACCACCACCTCCTGGCGGCCGACCGCCGCCCGCCGCGTGAAGAGGCCGTCCTCCCGGTCGCCGTGACGCGGCCACGGGCCGAACGCCGGGAACTTGTTCGGGACGACCCGCACGCGCCAGCCGGGGGTGTCGGGAGGCCGGCCGGGGGGCGCGATCGCGAAGGTCTCCGGCGGCGTAGCCGTCTCTCTCCCCTCGCAGAGGGGACAGCCCGTCCGGTCGTCCGCGCCCTCGCCGCCGCCGGGCCGCGGCGCTCCCGGGCGCCGGGCCCGCGAGGGCGCGACCACGACCCAGCGCCCCGACACGGGGTCGTGCCGGAGCTCGGGCGGCGCGTGGTCGTCGCTCAGCTCGGGCCCTCGCCGCCCCGGTTGAGGAAGGGTCGCAGAAGCTCGAGCGGAAGCGGCAGGATCATCGTCGTCGAACGCTCGGAGCTGATCTCGAGCATCGTCTGCAGGAACCGAAGCTGGAGCGCGATCGGGTTCGCGGCCATCACGTTCGCCGCGTCCTTGAGGCGCTCGGAGGCCTGGAACTCGCCTTCGGCGGCGATCACCTTCGCGCGCCGCTCGCGCTCGGCCTCGGCCTGCCGGGCCATGGCGCGCTGCATGCCGGTCGGGATCTCGACGTCCTTCACCTCGACGATCGAGACCTTGATCCCCCAGGGCGACGTCGCCTCGTCGATGATCTGCTGGAGGATCGCGTTGATCTTGTCCCGCTCGGAGAGCAGCTCGTCGAGCACGTGCTGGCCGAGCACGCTCCGCAGAGTCGTCTGCGCGATCTGCGACGTCGCGACCATGTAGTTCTCCACCTGCACGATCGCGCGCTCGGGGTCGATGATCCGGAAGTACGCGACCGCGTTCACGCGCACGGGGACGTTGTCCTTCGTGATCACCTCCTGGGGCGGGACGTTGAGCGTCACCGTGCGGAGGTCGACGCGCACCATCTTGTCGACGATCGGAATGATGAGGAAGAGGCCCGGGCCCTTGGGCGGGGAGTGCAGGCGCCCGAGGCGGAAGATGACGCCGCGCTCGTACTCCCGCGCGATCCGCACCGCCGCCGAGAGCAGGAGGACGAGCAGGACGACGACGGCGACGATGGCGATGAGGGCGGCGTTCATCGGGCTCCTTTCCGGCTGGGCGCCGTCATCCTATGCGACGGCGTGCGCGGCTAAGGAGGGCTCGGCGAAGCAGGCGTTGAGCCGCGGGGCCGTGCCGCTCGCCCCGATGCTGCGTCCTCGGTCGCGCCGATGGTCAGGACTATCGACGCTCCCTGCGTTCTTGCCTCGGAACGATCGTCGCACCCCCCTCGGCGAACGACGCTCCGCCCATCCCTCCTAGACCGAGACGGCGGCGGGCTCCTCGGCCCGCTCGACCTCGAGCTCGAGGCCCTCGCCGACGGCGACCACGTGCACGCGCTCCCCGGCCTCGATCGGCGCGTCGCTCGCACGCGCGTGCCAGATCTCCCCGTGGAGCGAGACGAGACCGTCCGGGTCGAGCCGCCGGCGGACGACCCCGACCTCCTCGAGGAGCTCCTCGCGGCCCGTCTTCGTCGGCGCGCGCCGCGCCTGCACGATCTTCGTGACGGCGACGGCGGTGAAGAGCGCGAGCGTCCCGCCGACGGCGAGCGCGACGACGAGCGAGACCTGGTACTCCGGCCCCGCGGGGTCGAAGAGGAGAAGGGCGCCGATGACGAAGCTCACCGCTCCCGCGAGCGAGAGGGCGCCGTGGCTCGCGACGAGAGCCTCCGCGACGAAGAAGGCGGCGGCGAGGAGCATGAGGAGCAGCCCGGCCCAGCTGATCGGGAGCACTTGGAGCCCGAAGAGGCCCACGATGAGCGAGATGGCGCCGACGGTCCCGGGGAAGATGAGGCCCGGGTTGAGGATCTCGATCGTGATCCCGAGGAGCCCGAGCGACATGAGGAGGACGATGATGTTCGGGTCGATGAGCGTGTCGAGGATGCGCTTCCACGTCGACATCTCGACCCGCTCGATGTCGGCGCCGGCCGTATCGAGCACGAGGCCCTTCGGCTCGGTCCGCATCCCGTCGATCTCCTCGAGCAGCGTCGGCAGGTCGGGTGCGACGATGTCGACGACGTTCTGCTCGAGCGCCTCCTGGGCGCCCAGGTTCGACGCCTCGCGCACGGCGTCCTCGGCCCAGTCGCCGTTGCGGCCGTGCGCCTCGGCGAGCTCGCGGGCGTAGGCGGCCGCGTCGTTCACGACCTTCCGGCGCAGGTCGTCCGGAATCTCGCCGCCGCCCACGGCCACGGGCGTGGACGAGCCGATGTTCGTCTGGGGCGCCATCGCGGCCACGTCAGAGGCGAGCACGATGAAGGCGCCGGCCGAGGCCGCGCGCGACCCCGGCGGGTAGACGTAGACGACGACGGGGACGTCGGAGTCGAGCTCGGCCTTGATGATGTCCCGCATCGCCGAGTCGAGCCCGCCCGGCGTGTCGAGCAGGACGACGACTGCCTCGAAGCCCTCCTCCTGCGCGCGCTCGATCTCGCCGACGACGAAGTCCTTCGTCACCGGATTGATGTCGTTGGCGAGCTCGACCGCGAGGACGCGTGGGGCTCCGTCCTGGCCGGAGGCCGCGCCCGCCAGGGCGAGGGTCGCTCCGAGGAGGAGGACGAGGAGGGAAAATGCCCGCAAGCGAGCCACTTCGGCTGTAAAGATTCTATCAGGGTCCTCTCGACCGCCTTGAGTGCGCAGGACTCGTCTGCTCGGATGCGAAGGAGCCGCCGCCCCCTCATGACCTTCCGCCGCCCCCTGTTGCTCGCGCTCTGCCTCGCAGCCGCTGCTCCGGCCACGGCGGCCGCCGGCGACGTGCGCGTGCTCGAGCGCGAGGAGCCGCTTGCGGCGGTGCGCGCGTCGACGGCGCGGGCCGCGCCGGCGACCTTCACGCTCGTCGGCATCCACTGGCAGGGGCCGGGCGCGGTCTTCTTCAGGACGGCGCTCGAGCCCGGAAGCTGGAGCGCCTGGCGCTCGGCGCGGCCGGAGGGCGAGGACCTGCCCGACCGCTCGAGCCCCGAGCGCGACGCCTCCCGCGGGTGGAAGACGGGCAACCCCTGGTGGACCGGGGAGGCGCGTTTCATCCAGTACCGGACGGCCGGCCGCGTGGCGAGGCTGAAGACGTTCTTCGTCTCGAGCCCGGCCACACCCGCCGACGCGGAGCGCGCCGCCGCAGTCTCGGCCGGCGCCGAGGTTCAGGCTGCCGCACTGCTTCGTGCCGACCGTCCTCGGATCGTGCGCCGCCCCCGCTGGGGGGCCGACGAGTCGATCGTGCGCGCAGCGCCCTACTACGCCGAGCGGGTCCGCTATTCGGTCGTCCACCACACGGCCGGCACGAACAGCTACTCGGCGGCGCAGTCGGCAGCGATCGTGCGTGGCATCCAGCGCTACCACGTCGTCTCCAACGGCTGGAACGACATCGGCTACAACTTCCTCGTCGACAAGTACGGACAGATCTTCGAGGGCCGCGGCGGAGGCATCTCGCGGAACGTCGTGGGCGCGCATGCCCAGGGGTTCAACACCGGCAGCGTCGGCGTCGCCGTCCTCGGCACCTACGGGTCGAGCGGCATCTCGAGGGCGGCTCGGAGAGCGCTCCAGCGCTTGCTCGCCTGGCGCCTCGACGTCGCGCACGTCGATCCGAGAGCGGTGCTCGACGTCACGTCCGGGGGTAACCCCCGCTTCCCCGCCGGCCGGGTCGTCCGCCTGCGAGCCGTGTCCGGTCACCGCGATACCGGACCCACCAGCTGTCCGGGGACGGCGCTCTACGGCCGGCTCGGCGCGATCGCGCGGAACGTCGCCGGCATCGGCTTGCCGAAGCTCTACGACGACGGGGTCTCCGGAGAGCTGGGCGGCGCCGTTCGCTTCACCGCCCGTCTCTCCTCCGCGCGCTCCTGGCGGGTCGAGGTCAGGGACGCGGTCGGCACGGTCGTCGCCCAGGGAAGCGGGACGGGCACAGCGGTCGACTGGACCTGGGACTCCTCGGCCGCGCCCTTCGGCTCCTACACGTACAGGATCAGCTCCGGCGAGGCCGTGCGGCCGGCCACGGGGCCGGTGCCGGGCCCGCCGCCGCTCGGGATCACGGGTCTGACGGCCCGCCCGAGGGCGCTGACGCCGAACGGCGACTGGGCCAGCGAGCGGACGCGGGTCTCGTTCCGGCTCTCGCGCCCCGCGACGGTCGAGGCGCACGTCGAGAACGCCTCGTCGGGCGCCCTCGTGCGTACGCTCCTCCCGAGCACCGCGCGTCCGGCCGGAAGCCTGTCGCTCACCTGGAACGGGACGACGGGCGGCGGGGCTGTGGTGCCGGACGGGACCTACCGGGTCCGGATCTCGGCGGAGTCGGGCGTCGAGGCGGTGGCCCGCTCGCTGACCGTGGTCGTGGATCGCACGCTCGGCGGGCTGACGGTCTCGCCCGGGGTGATCTCGCCCAACGGCGACGGGCGCTACGAGAGCCTGGCGGTCGGGTTCGAGCTCACGCGCGCGGCGGGCGTCCGCGTCCAGATACGGCGGGGCGGCACCGTCCTGCGCACGCTCCACTCCGGCTCGCTGGCCGCCGGCGCGTACTCGGTCCCCTGGGACGGGAGGACGAGGAGCGGGTCGCGCAGCTCCGACGGGACCGTGACCGCCTACGTCGAGGCGACGACGTCGCTGGGAACGAGGAAGCTCCGCCGTGACGCGCGCGTCGACACGACCCGCCCTGTCGTGCGCGTGCTCTCGGTGCGGAGGCTGTCCGGGGGCCGCACGCGCGTCCGCTTCTTCCTCAGCGAGCCCGCCCGCGTGCGCTTCTGGTTCGGCAGGCGCGAGTGGGACGACGGCACCAGCGTCGTCCAGGACCGGAGGGCCGGTACCCAGCGGATCCGTCGGCGAGTCGACGCGCGCGTCGTGCGGCTCGCGGTGCGAGACGTGGCCGGCAACCGGAGCAGCGACATCGGACGCGTTCCGTAGCCTTTTTCTAGCGCTCGAAGAGGACCTCGCCGCTCTCGACGAGGCGGCGCTCGCCGCCCATCTCGACCTCGAGCCGTCCGCCGCGGTCGATCGCCACCCCGACGCCCGCCTCGCCGTCCACGAAGATGCGGCGGCCGCGAAGGAAGTCGCGCGCGCCGAGCCCCTCGTAGAGCGCGCCGAGGCCGCCCTCGAGCCAGCGTTCGTACGCATGCTCCAGCCGCGCGAGGAGGTCGGCTAGGAGCGGCGCCCGCTCCCGCCGGACGCCGTCGGTCGTCAGGAGCGAGGCCGGAACGACGCCGGTCGCCTCCGGGAGCTGCGCCCGCGCCTGGTTCACGTTCAGGCCAACGCCCAGCACGACGACGTCGCCCTGCGCCTCGGCGAGGACTCCGGCCACCTTCTTGCGGTTGACGAGGACGTCGTTCGGCCACTTGATCTGCGCCGCGAGCTTGAGCGCGGCCTCGACCGTCTCGGCGACCGCGACGCCGCCCGCGAGCGAGAGCTCCGCGAGCCGCCTCTCCGCGCGCGGGCGGAGGAGCACCGAGCAGAGGATCCCGGTTCCTGCCGGCACGTCCCAGGAGCGCCCGAGCCGGCCGCGGCCCGCGGTCTGCTCGTCGCAGACCGCGGTCGCGCCCTCGGGGAGCGAGGCGTCGAGGAGGCTCTGCGTCGACTCGCACGACTCCCGGTAGAGGAGCGGGCGGCCGAAGCGGCCGGCGAGGAGCGGCTCGACTGCCTCAGGTGTGAGCGCGTCTTGCATCCGGGGAGCCGGGGGCGCAACTACACTAACCGCGCCGTGCAACCAGCCGCCGCGCCCGAGCGTCAGACCGACCGTGGGGGGACGTCCGCCGGGCGCTCCTTCAGCTACCGGAAGCTGAGCGACGTGGACCTCGTCAGCAGAGCCAGAGAGGGAGACAGACGTGCTCTCGACGTCCTCGTCGAGCGGCACGCCCCGAGGGTGAACCGGATCGCCTCCCAGGTGATCGGCGATCTCGAGGAGGCCCGCGACGCCGCCCAGGAGTCGCTCGTGAAGCTCTGCACGCGGCTCCGCCAGTTCCGCGGCGAGGCGCAGTTCGGAACGTGGCTCCACCGCCTCGTCGTGAACACGTGCCGCGACCGCCTCGCACGCCAGCGGGTCCGTCAGACGGAGCCGCTCGACCTCGAGGACGAGCCCGCCGGGGAGGAGAGCGACCCGTCGCGCGCTGCGCTGCTCGCCGATGCCCGCCGCGAGCTCGCCACCGCGCTCGCGAGGCTGTCCCCGAACCAGCGCCTCGCGGTCGTCCTGCGCGACGTCTTCGGGCTCACGTACGAGGAGATCTCGCGGGTGGCGCGCATGCCCGTCGGGACGGCGAAGTGCTACGTGCACCGTGCCCGGGCCCGGTTGCGCGTGCGGCTGGAAGAGTCGGCAGCCGGATGAGCCGGCCGCAGTGAGCTTCACGCCGCCGCTCGGCCGGCGGGAGATCGAGCAGATCCTCCCGCACCGGGAGCCGTTCCTGCTCCTCGATCAGGTGGTCGAGCTCGAGCCGGGCGCGCGCGTCGTCGCCCGCAAGCGGGTGCGCGAGGACGAGTGGTATCTCGCCGGCCACTTCCCCGGACGGCCGATCATGCCCGGCGTCCTCATGGTCGAGGCCATGGCCCAGGCGGGTGCCGTCGCGGTGCTCGCCGACGAGGAGAACCGCGGCAAGCTCGCCCTCTTCGCCGGCATCGACGACGTCCGCTTCAAGCGCCTCGTCGTTCCGGGAGACGAGCTGGAGCTCGTCTGCGAGCTCGAGCGGGTGCGCGGCCCTGTCGGCCGGGGGAAGGCGACGGCGACCGTCGGCGGCAGCCTCGCCGTGCGGGGGACGCTGACCTTCGCGGTCACGGAGGCCGAGGCGTGATCGGGAACGTCTCCGGGAACGGCATCGCGGTGGGCATCACCGGCGTCGGCGCGTACGCCCCCGAGAAGGTGCTGACGAACGCCGACCTCGAGACGATGGTCGACACCTCCGACGAGTGGATCACGACCCGCACCGGCATCCGGGAGCGGCGGATCGCCGCCCCCGAGCAGGCGGCGAGCGACCTGGCCCTGCCGGCTGCCCGGCAGGCGCTCGAGGCGGCGGGCGTCGATCCGAAAGAGCTCGACCTCGTCGTGGTCGCCACGGCGACCCCGGACATGCTCTTCCCCGCCACGGGGGCGCTGCTGGCCGAGGAGCTCGGCGCCCGGGGCGCGGCGGCGTACGACCTGCTCGCGGGCTGCACCGGGTTCGTGTACGCGCTCGCCCAGGCCTACGGCGCCGTCGCGACGGGCCTCTCCCGGCAGGCGCTCATCGTCGGGACGGAGGTGCTCTCGAAGATCACGAACTGGAACGACCGGGGGACCTGCATCCTCTTCGGCGACGGCGCCGGGGCGGCGGTCGTCCAGCCCGTCGAGCGCGGAGGCATCCTCGGCTTCGAGCTCGGCGCCGACGGGTCGGGCGGGCCGGACCTCTGCGTTCCGGCCGGCGGCTCCCGGCAGCCGATCACCTCCGGGGCGCTCGAGGAGGAGGCACAGTTCATCAAGATGAACGGCGCCGAGGTCTTCCGCTTCGCCACGCGGATCATGGTCACGTCGGCGGAGGAGCTCCTCGCGGCGTGCGGCGCGGGCGTGGAGGACGTCGACCTCTACGTGCCGCACCAGGCCAACAAGCGGATCATCGACCACGCGGTGAAGAACCTCGGTCTCGACCCGGGCAAGGTGCTCCTCAACATCGACCGGTACGGGAACACGTCGTCGGCCTCGATCCCCATCGGCCTCGCAGAGGCGCGGGAGGACGGGCTGCTGGCGGAGGGTACGCGGGTCCTCATGAGCGCGGTCGGCGCCGGGCTCACGTGGGGCTCGGTCTACATGACGTGGACGGAGGGCTAGGAGAGATGAAGATCGCATTCTGCTTCCCCGGCCAGGGCTCGCAGGACGTGGGCATGGGCCGCGCCATCGCGGCCGAGTTCCCGGCGGCCCGGTCGGCGTACGACGAGGCGTCCGAGGCCGTCGGCTTCGACGTCGCCCGCCTCTGCTTCGAAGGCTCGATCGAGGACCTGACCCGCACGGAGCTCCAGCAGCCGGCCCTCGTGGCCACCTCGATCGCCTGCCTGCGCGCCGTGCGGACGCTCGGGATCGAGCCCGACTACGTCATCGGCCACTCGGTCGGCGAGTACTCGGCGCTGGCGGCGGCGGACGCGATCGGCGCCGGCGAGGCGGTCGCGCTCGTGCGCGAGCGCGGCGAGGCGATGGCGGAGGCGGCGCGCCAGACTCCGGGGGCCATGGCCGCGGTGATCGGGCTCGACGACGCCGTCGTCGAGGAGCTGTGCGGCGCGATCGACGGGGTGTGGCCGGCGAACTACAACTGCCCCGGCCAGGTCGTCGTCTCCGGGGAGAACGCGGCCGTCGACCGGCTGATCGAGGAGGCCGCGGCCCGCGGCGCGCGCAAGACCGTGAAGCTCCGCGTCAGCGGCGCGTTCCACAGCCCGCTCGTCGCCCGGGCCGCGGAGCGGTTGCGCCCCGCCCTCTCCGGCGCCTCCTGGCGTGATCCGGCGCCCCCGTTCATGTCCACGGTGAGCGCCCGCCTCGAGGACGCCCAGCGCATCGGCTCGCTGCTCGTCGAGCAGCTGACGGGCCCGGTCCGCTTTACGCAGGCCGTGCGCGGGCTCGTGAAGGACGGCGCCGAGACGTTCGTCGAGATCGGTCCCGGCCAGGTCCTGAGCGGGCTCCTGCGCCGCTGCGACCGGTCGCTCCGGACGATCTCGGTCGGCGATCCGGAGTCGCTCCGCAAGCTCGAGGACACGCTCTCGGCCGCCTGATGACGGGGTTCGCGTCGCTCGAGGGGAAGGTCGCCGTCGTCACGGGCGGCTCGCGCGGGATCGGGGCCGCGATCGCCCGCGAGCTCGGCAGCGCGGGCGCGCGGGTGGCGGTCAACTACCGTAGCCGCAGGGAGGGAGCCGAGACGGTCGCCGGAGAGATCGACGGAGTCGCGCTGGCGGCCGACGTCGCCGACCCGGGCGAGGCGCTGGCCCTGATCGAGCGCGTCGAGTCCGAGCTCGGCGACGTCGACGTCCTGGTCAACAACGCGGGCATCACGCGCGACACGCTCATCGCCCGGATGAGCGACGACGACTGGGAGCAGGTCATCGACACGAATCTGCGCGGCGCCTTCAACACGTGCCGAGCCGTCTCCCGGAAGATGCTGCGCCGCCGCGCCGGCTCGATCGTGAACCTGACGAGCGTCGTCGGCCTCCACGGGAACCCGGGCCAGGCGAACTACGCGGCCTCGAAGGCGGGGGTCATCGGCCTGACGAAGGCGCTCGCGCGTGAGCTCGGCACGCGCGGCGTACGCGTGAACGCGGTCGCCCCAGGCTACATCGACACGGAGCTCACGAACGTCCTCTCCGAGGAGATCCGCGGCTCCATCCTCGGCAACACGCCGCTCGGCCGGCTCGGCCGGCCGGAGGACGTGGCGGCTGCGGTACGCTTTCTCTCCTCGGACGCGGCCGCGTTCGTCACGGGGGAGGTCCTTTTGGTCGACGGCGGCCTGGGGATGTAGGGTGGCTTCGCAGAACGGACGCAGACGGGTCGTCATCACCGGCATGGGGGCCGTCACGCCCCTGGGCAACGACGCCGAGAGCTTCTGGGAGAACCTGACCGCGGGCAAGGGCGGCGCGGGCCAGATCACCGCCTTCGACCCGAGCGAGTACGCGGTCCACTTCGCGTGCGAGCTGAAGGACTTCGACCCGACGCGTTGGATCGAGCACCGCAAGGCGCGGCGCATGGACCGCTTCGCGCAGATGATCATCGCAGCTGCGCGCATGGCCGAGGAGGACTCCGGCCTCGACATCGAGGCGGAGACGGAGCGGACGGGCGTCTCCGTGGCGACGGGGATCGGCGGCCTCCAGAGCTTCCAGGACTGCTACGACCAGCTCCTCGACCGCGGCCCCGACCGGGTCAACCCGCTCTCGATCCCGGCCATCATCCCCAACATGGGCGCCGCCTGGGTCTCGATGGAGCTCGGGACGCGCGGTCCGCTGGCCTCCGAGTGCACCGCGTGCGCCGCCTCGAACATGGCGATCGGCGACGCCACCGACGCCATCCGCCTGGGACGTGCCGACGTCATGCTCGCCGGCGGGACGGAGGCGGGCATCACGAAGGTCGGCATCGGCGGCTTCTCGGCTATGCGTGCGCTCTCCCGCCGCAACGACGACCCGGCGAAGGCCAGCCGCCCCTTCGACGCGGAGCGCGACGGCTTCGTCATGGGCGAGGCGGGTGCGATCGTCGTGCTCGAGGAGCTCGAGCACGCGAAGAACCGCGACGCGAAGATCTACGCCGAGCTCGTCGGCTACGGGCTCTCGTCGGACGCCCAGCACATCACGGAGCCCGACCCGACCGGGCGCCATCCGGCGCGCGCGATGGCGATGGCGCTCGAGGACGCGGGCGTGAACGCGGACGAGATCGACTACATCAATGCGCACGGAACGTCGACGCCGCTCGGCGACGCGAGCGAGACGCGCGTCATCAAGATCGCCCTCGGCGAGGAGAAGGCGCGGCAGACGCCCATCTCCTCGACGAAGGGGGCCACGGGCCACTGCCTCGGGGCCTCGGGGGCAATCGAGGCGATCGCCGCGATCCTCGCCGTGCAGCGGGACGTCGTGCCGCCGACGATCAACTACGAGGTTCCCGACCCCGAGTGCGACCTCGACTACATCCCCAACGAGTCGCGCGAATGGAAGACGGACGTGGCGCTCTCGAACAACTTCGGGTTCGGCGGGCACAACGCCTGCCTCGTGATCCGCAAGTTCACCGGCTGAGGCACGCCGGAGGCGGAGGCATGGCGGAGCGCTGGGCGACGTTCGACTGCTACGGGACACTCGTCGACTGGGAGACGGGCATCGGCCGCGAGCTGGCCCGCCTCTGGCCGGAGTCCGACGTTCGCGCGCTCCGCGCTCGCTACCACGAGATCGAGCCGCGCGTCCAGCTTGCCGGCTCGATCCCCTACCGCGACGTCCTCCGCGAGGCGCTCGTACTGCTCGCCGAGAGCGAAGGGCTCGACCTCCAGCCCGGCGACGAGTCGGCGCTCGCCCTGTCGCTGCCCGGCTGGCCCGTGTTCCCCGAGGTGCCCGGCGCGCTCGGCCAGCTGCGCGCGCGGGGCTGGCGGCTGGTGGCGCTCTCGAACACGGACCCGGATCTCCTGGCCGCGTCGCTGGAGGCCATTGGGGTGCCCTTCGACGGCGCGGTCGTCGCCTCCGAGATCGGCTCCTACAAGCCCGCGCACGGGCACTGGGAGGCGTTTCGCGAGCGCTTCCCGGCCTCCGCCGACCGCCACGTCCACGTCGCCGCCAGCCTCTTCCACGACATCGCGCCGGCGCACGAGCTCGGCATCCTCGCCGTCTGGATCAACCGGCTCGAGGAGACGAGCGACCTGCCGCGCGAGGCCGAGCTGCCCGACCTGGCCGCGCTCCCAGAGACGCTCGAGCGGCTCCTCCCGGCCGAGCCCGCCCGCGGCTAGGCTGACCGGCGTGTCCAGGCTGCGCGCCCGCTGCCCCGACTGCAGGACGCTGACCGCGGTGGCCGTCGGCGGCGAGTACGAGTGCCACTCGTGCGGGCGGACCTTCGCCGCGGGGCTCGTACGCGTGCCGCGCGCCTGGGGCACGGGCGGCGAGTCGATGGCCGAGGCCGCCTACCTACCGCTTCCCTTTCCCGAGGCGGGCGTCGTCGACGAGGAGAGCCTCGGCGAGCAGAACCTCGCGCTCGCCGCCGCCCTCCCGGAGCGGCCGCTGGTGCTCGGGGGATGCTGCTGCGCGCACGTCGGAGCGGTCGAGGGGCTCGCCTGCCGGCACGATCGCCTTGCGGTCGTCTGGTTCGACGCGCACGGCGACCTCAACACGCCCGAGAGCTCGCCGAGCGGCAACCTCTGGGGCATGCCGCTGCGCATGCTGATCGACGGCGACGTCGTCGCCGCCGGGGACGTGGCGCTCGTCGGCGCCCGCAACCTCGATCCTCCGGAGGAGGAGTTCATCGCGGCGCGCGGGGTGCACGTCGGCGAGGACGGGGTGGGCCGAGCGCTCGCCGAAGCCGACGCCGTCTACGTCGCCTTCGACGCGGACGTGCTCGACCCCGACGACGACGTCGTCTCCTACATGCCCGAGCCGGGCGGCATCACCCTCGTCGAAGCCGGCGCCGCCCTGAGGAGCATCGCTGCCGAGCGGACGCTCGCCGGAGCAGGGATCACGGGCCTGGCGCCCGCTCCCGCGAACGTCGAGTCGCTCACCCGGCTGACATCCGCCCTGGGTCTCTAGGAGGTCTTCGGGCGGGGGCAGGCGACACCGTAAGATAGGCCGGTCATGGAAGGCCGCATCGACGTGACCGTCGAGAACCGCGCGGCGGAGAGGCCGGAGGGCGACGGGAAGCGGCACCCGAACACCTGCCCCGGCTGCCATTCGCACTACCGCGACGACGAGCTCGAGCCCACGCTCCGGGTCTGTCCCCAGTGCGGCCACCACTTCCCGGTCCGCGCCCGCGACCGGATCGCGCAGCTCGCCGACCGGGGGACGTTCGCGGAGGAGGATGCCGGGCTCCGGTCGGCCGACCCGCTCGCGTTCTTCGACCTGCGCGCGTACACGGAGCGCCTCGCCGAGGCGGAGGTGGCGACGGGGCTCGGAGACGCGCTGATCGCGGGCGCCGCCTCCATCGAGCGCCGCCCGTGCGAGCTCGCGGTGATGGACTTCGCGTTCATGGGCGGGTCGATGGGGAGCACCGTGGGCGAGAAGTTCGCACGCGCGTGCGACAGAGCCGGCGGCCGCGGCGTGCCGCTCGTCTGCGTGACGGCGTCCGGCGGCGCGCGCATGCAGGAGGGGATCCTCTCGCTCATGCAGCTGCCCAAGACGGTGTGCGCCGTCGACGAGCTGCACGAGGCGCGCTGCGCATTCATCTCGATCATGTCCCACCCGACCACCGCCGGCGTCCTGGCGAGCTTCGCGAGCCTCGGAGACGTGATCGTCTCCGAGCCGGGCGCGCTCCTCGCCTTCACCGGCCCGCGCGTCGTCCAGCAGACGACGCGGGAGAAGCTGCCGGACGACTTCGGCCTCGCGGAGTCGAACGCGCGTTTCGGGCACGTGGACGCGATCGTGCCCCGGGCCGAGCTCCGACCCTACGTGGGCCGCCTGTTGGCCATGTTCTCGCGCGCAGCGTGACCGAGGGCGCCTCCACTCAGGCCGAGCAGCTCCGCCTCCGCGAGCGGCTGGCCAAGCTGCGCGAGCTGCCGCTGCTCCGGGGGGTCGGCGTCTCGGGCGAGATGGCCCGGCTCAAGCGCCAGCTCGAGCGCATGGCCGTCGAGCCGAGCGCGGACGACGTCTGGCACTCGGTCGAGCTCGCGCGCCACCAGGACCGCCCGTACACCCTCGACTACGTCGAGCGGATCTGCGACGACTTCGTCGAGCTGCACGGCGACCGCGCCCTCGCCGACGATCCGGCCATCGTGGCCGGGCTCGGACGGATGGACGGTCGTACCGTCGTCCTCGTCGGCCATCAGAAGGGGCGCGACATTCGCGAGCGGACGCACCGCAACTTCGGCATGACGTATCCCGAGGGCTACCGCAAGGCGATGCGGGCCTTCGAGCTCGCCGACCGCCACGGCTTTCCCGTCCTGACGCTCGTGGACACGCCCGGCGCCTACCCCGGGGTGACCGCCGAGCAGCACGGGCAGGGCGGCTGGATCGCGCGCTGCCAGCTCGCGATGGCGCGGCTCGGCGTGCCCAGCGTCGCCTGCGTGATCGGCGAGGGCGGCTCCGGAGGGGCCGTCGCGATCGCGCTCGCCGACCGGGTGCTCATGCAGGAGAACGCGATCTACTCCGTCATCTCCCCCGAGGGCTGCGCCGCGATCCTCTGGCGTGACGCCGGCGAGGCGAAGAAGGCCGCGGCGGCGTTCAAGCCCGACGCCGTCCACTGCCTGGAGCTCGGCGTCGTCGACGGCATCGTGCCCGAGCCCGAAGGCGGGGCCCATGCCGATCACGACGGCGCCGCCGCGCTCCTCGCCGAGTCTCTCGGGGCGGCCCTCGCGGACGTCGAGCCCATCGCTCCCGACGAGCGGCGCCGGCTGCGGCGGGGGAAGTTCCGCGCGATGGGCATGTACCTCGAGTAGAGCCTCAGACTCGCACAATCCACAGCGTCCACAGGGTTATCCCCCGCTGTATGCGACCGTCTTCGGACAGCGACGGGGCCGGCACCAAGGCCGGCCCCGCTTGCCAACCCCCCCGGTCGGCGATCACGATCGCCCGCCTTGTACCCGGCCGTCGACTGCGTAAACGCATCCGTTCCCGAACCGTCACCGCGAGGCATGCTTAGCCCGTGCCCCGGCTGCGCGAGTACGAGCGAAAGCGCGAGAAGGGAAGGACCCCCGAGCCGTTCGGCGGAGCCGAAGACGGCTCCGACCGGCCGATCTTCGTCGTGCAGCGGCACGACGCCCGCCGTCTCCACTACGACTTCCGGCTCGAGCGCGACGGCGCCCTCGCGAGCTGGGCGGTGCCCAAGGGGATCCCCCGCGAGCCCGGCCAGCGGCACCTCGCGGTGCACGTGGAGGACCACCCGCTCGACTACGCGACCTTCGAGGGCGAGATCCCGGCAGGCCAGTACGGCGCGGGCACCGTCGAGATCTGGGACCGGGGCACGTACGAGCTCGTCGAGGAGAAGCGTGACGGCGGGCTGACCGTTCGCCTCGACGGCGAGCGCCTGCGAGGCACCTGGGCGCTCGTCCCGGCGAAGCTCGACGGCGACGAGAAGAACTGGCTCCTCGTCCGCAAGCGCGACGCCGACGCGCCCGGGGGCCGCGGCGAGCGGCGCCTGTACGAGCCGATGCTCGCGACGCTCGCGCGCGAGCTGCCCACGGGGCCGGGCTGGCTCTACGAGGTGAAGTGGGACGGCTACCGGGCGATCGCGGACGTGAGGGGCGGCGAGGCGACGCTGACGAGCCGGCGCGGCAACGACTTCACGGAGCGGTTCGGGTCGGTGGCGCGCGCGATCGAGCGCGCCGTGCGGACGCCGGACTGCGTCCTCGACGGCGAGGTCTGCGCGCTGGACGAGCGCGGTCGCTCGAGTTTCTCGGTGATGCAGCAGGGCTCCGGGCCGCTCGTCTACTACGCCTTCGACGTGCTCGAGGTCGACGGCGAGGAGCTGTGCGGCCTGCCGCTGCGCGAGCGCCGTGCCCGGCTCGTGGAGATCGTCGACTTGCGGAGCGGAGTCGTCTCCGTGCCCGACGCCTTCGAGGACGGCGAGGCGCTCGACGCGGCCGCGCGCGAGCAGGGCCTCGAGGGCGTGATCGCCAAGAAGGCGGAGTCCCGCTATCAGCCCGGGCGGCGCACCGCCGACTGGCTCAAGGTGAAGACCCACGAGGAGCAGGAGTTCGTGATCGCCGGGTACACGAAGGGACAGGGGCGGCGCGCCGGGCGCCTCGGCTCGCTCGTGCTGGCCGTGAGCGAGGACGGCGAGCTCCGCTACGTGGGCAACTGCGGCACCGGCTTCACGGAGGCGGAGATCGACCGGCTGGTCGCCAGGCTGCGGCCGCTCGAGCGCCCGACCTCGCCCTTCCGCTCGGTGCCGAAGATGCCGAAGGTGCGGAAGGGCGACGTCGTCTGGGTCGAGCCGGAGCTCGTGTGCGAGGTCGAGTTCGCCGAGTGGACGCACGACGGCCGCCTGCGCGCCCCCTCCTACAAGGGGCTGCGCGAGGACAAGGCGCCGGACGAGGTGCGGCGCGAGGAGCCGCTCGGCAACGAGGTGCGGCGCGGCAACCGTGTCCTCCGGCTCTCGAACCTCGACAAGCTCTTCTGGCCGGAGGAGGGGATCACGAAGCGCGACCTGCTCGCCTACTACCAGCGGGTCGCGCCCGTTCTCGTGCCGCACCTCCGCGACCGCCCCTTCACGATGAAGCGGTATCCGGACGGGTGGCAGGGGAGCCACTTCTTCCAGAAGGACGCCCCGTCGCACATGCCCGACTGGATCCCGACGGTCACGTACCGCTCGACGTCCAGGGAGACGCGGCAAAAGCGGACGATCGCCTACCCGCTCGTGAACGACGAGCTCGCCCTCCTCTGGATGGTGAACATGGGCTGCATCGACATGAACACCTGGTACTCGCGGGTCGACCGCCCCGACCGCCCCAACTTCGTCCTCTTCGACCTCGACCCGTCGCCCGACGTCGGTTTCGCCGAGACGGTGCGTGTCGCGCTGCTCGTGAAGGAGGTGCTCGACGCCCTCGGGCTCGTCGGGTTTCCGAAGACGAGCGGCGCGGAGGGCTTCCACGTGCTCGTCCCCATCGAGCGCAGGCACACGTACGACGAGACGCGCGAGTTCGCCGAGATCGTCGCGGGGACGCTCGCGCGCCTGCACCGCGGTCTCGTGACGACGGAGTGGTCGAAGTCGAAGCGCCGCGGTGTCCTCGTAGACGCGAACCAGAACGGCGAAGGCAAGACGATCGCGTCCGTCTACTCCGTGCGCCCGCGGGCGGGCGCGCCCGTCTCGACGCCGCTGCGGTGGGAGGAGGTCACCGAGGAGCTCGACCCGAGCGCCTTCACGATGGACGCCGTGCTCGCGCGAGTCGAGCGCGAGGGCGACCTCTTCGAGGGAGTCCTCACGACGCGCCAGCGCCTCGACCGGGCGCTCCGCGAGATCCGGTAGGGCTCGACCTAGGGCGTCTTCAGGAAGGACCAGGTGCGACCGAGGGGCGCGAAGCCGAGCCGCTCGTAGAGCTCCTTCGGCCAGTCGTCGGCGTCCGCGACGAGGAAGAGGAAGTCGTGCCCCGAGGCGAACGCCTCCTGGACGGCACGCACGACGACGGCGCTCGCGAGGCCGCGACCCCGGTGGCGCTCCAGGGTCGCCACGTCCTCGACCTGCGCGGTGCGACCGTCGGAATAGAGGTCGGCCGCGGCCGCCACGTCGCCGTCCACGCGGACGACGAAATGGCGCACACGCGCCTCGCGGGCGACGAGCTCCGAGGCGTCCACGACCATGCGGACGACGTCCTCGCTCTCGGCCCACGGCTCGCCGCGCACGATCTCCTCACGAAGGGCGCGCACCGCGGCCGCGTCGGCCTCCTCCACGCCGGACGTGTCCGCCGTGCGGGCGCCGGCGCCGCGCCACGCCATGAGGAGGAAGCGCTCGCTCCGCCAGCCGAGCGCGTCGAAGCCCTCCGCGAGCGCCTCGCCCGCGCGCTCGTCGTGGACGGCGACGTGGCGGTGCTCGTGCCCGGCCTCCTGCTGGAGGCGCTCCGCGTCCTCCGCCAGCGCGCCCGCCGTCGCGCCCGCCGCGTCGTCGACCCGCAGGAGATTCAGGTCCCACACGAGCGGCAGGCCGTCGTGAAAGAGTGCGCGGCCGAAGCGGAAGGGAACGACCCGCTCGGCAACGCGGTTGCGCAACGCGTCTCCGAAGGAGACCGCGCGCTCGTAGTCGGAGACCACCGCTCCGAGGAGAGCTTGGCGAAACGGGCGTTGTGTCGCAAGGCCGCGCTGCACGCCCGGATGCTACGCCGTTCCGCCAATCCCTCCTAGACCGCCAGCCCGAGCACGAAGGAGGCGTCGCGGGCGAGCACCTGCTCGAGCGCGGCGACGCAGGACTGGTCGAAGGAGGTTCCCGCCTCGTCGCGCAGGAGCTGGACGGCGCGCTCGTGGCTCCAGGCGGAGCGGTAGACGCGGTCGGAGATGAGCGCGTCGTAGACGTCGCAGACGGCGAGGATGCGTGTCTCGAGGTCGAGCTCGCCGCCGACGAGGCCGTTCGGGTAGCCGCTCCCGTCCAGGCGCTCGTGGTGGTCGAGGACGAGCCGGCGCACAGCGTCCGGGAAGCCGCCGAGCTCGCCGAGGAGCCGGTGTCCCCACTCGGGGTGGAGCTTGATGACGACAAACTCGTCGCCGTCGAGCGGCCCGGGCTTCTTCAGGATCGCGTCCGGGACGGAGAGCTTGCCGATGTCGTGCAGGAGGCCGCCGGTCGCGAGGGTGCGCAGCCGGCTGGGCGGCAGGCCGAGCTCCTCGCCGACCTGCACGGCGCGTAGCGCCACCCGCCGTGTGTGCTCCTCGGTGTACTCGTCCTTCTCGGCCAGGCGGAGCGTCAGCGCGCGGACGCGCGCGCCGAGGAACGCCTCCTCGGCCGAGACGAGCTCGCCTGCCCGCGGGCCGCCGGTGAGCGAGCGGGACTGGGTGCCACGGTGGAGGTCGACCGCCACCGGGATGCCGACGAGGAGGATCCCGATCAGCTCGAACGCGTGACCGAGCCACCACCCGAGGTGCATGTACGTCAGGAGCAGCGCGGCGACGAGGGAGGTGCCGAGGAACGCGAGCCCGACGACGACCAGCAGGTCGGCGCGCCGGCGGGTCAGCAGGAAGGTGTTGACGGCGCGTACGGCGAGGAACCCGAAGAGGAGGAGGCCGACGACGAGGGTGCCGACGGCGAGGGGGCTGCCCGGCTCCGGTACGGACGGGACGGTGCTCGGCTTCAGCATCCCCGTCGCGCCGACGGCGACGACGGCCGCGAGCAGCGTGATCTGGAGGACGAGGAGCCGGCCGACGTTCTGCGGCCTCTGGACCGAAGGGAGGGCGGTGAGCGCGAGCACGGCGGCCCCGACCGGGAGCGTCGCGCCCCCCGTGAAGGAGACCAGGCCGTTGAAACCGACCAGCACGCCCGGGGAGGAGAGCCCGTGCAGCGTGAGAAGGGCGGCCATCACCGAGAAGGCCGTGCCGACGAGCACGGTGCGCGCGTCGCCGCGGCGCGAGCCGACGATCGTGAGCGCGAGCGCGGCGGCGAACGCTGCGAGCGCCGTTGCGCCGACGCCCCAGAAGTGGAGCCCGTTGCCGAGGTGCGCCTCGGTGCGTCCGACGAGGGCGAGCGCCGCAGCGGGGAGCACGGCGCCGGCCGTGCAGACCGCCAGCGCGGGGGCCGCCCTCGCTCTCAGCACTGCTCGCATGCCCGTCTGTATCGGCTGCGATGCCCCGCGTGTTTACCGTCGATTTCGGGCCGAAAGTGCAGAAGAATTCCCCCATTGACAGTCGCCGGGGCCCGGTGAGAAACTCGCGTTGTCCAGAAGCGACGCCCCTAGGGCAGGAGGGGAGACATGCCGTCTAGATCCTTTTGGCTGGCGCTTGCGCTGGCCGCGCTCACACTTGCGCTCGTTCCGAGCGCGTTACCGGCGGCCGAGACCGGGGCCACAGGCTCCGCGGAGGCCGGAGCGGTGGAGGCCGCGCTCGCGTACGCGGGCGCGAACGCGTCCCACTTCGGCGTCGAGAGCGCCGACGTGGCCGATCTGGCCGTGACGAGCTCGTACCGCAGCTCGCACAGCGGCGTCACGCACGTGAACCTGAACCAGCGCTTCCGGGGGCTCGAAGTCTTCGGAGCGCACGCGACCGTGAACGTCGCCTCGAGCGGGAAGGTGGTCTTCGCCTCGGGCGCGTTCGTCTCCGAGCTGCGGGCCGCGAGCGCCGACGAGGCCGACCTGGCCGCGACCGAGGCCGTCGAGGCGGCCGCCGAGGGCCTCGACCTCGACGATCCGGAAGGCCTGCGCGTTCTCAGGGAAAGCGGCGGAGCCGCCCAGCGGACGGTGCTGTCGCGGGCGGGGATCTCGGATCAGCCGATCTCCGCGCGTCTGGGCTGGCAGCCGACCGGGCGAGGGTTGCGCTTGGCGTGGCAGGTGGTGATCGACGATTCGTCGGCGGCGCATCTGTGGAACGCGACCGTGGACGCCGCGACGGGCAAGCTGCTCGAGACCGAGGACTGGACCTCGCAGGACAGCCGGGGCGATCTCCAGAGGACGCTCTCGCGCTCGGGCGGCTCCTCGGCGGCGGCCGCCGGCGACGCCGCGGCTCTCTCGTCCCCCGATCCCGTGATCGACGGGTCGAGCTACCGCGTCTTCGCGTTGCCCAAGGAGAGCCCGAACGACGGGCCGCGCACGCTCGAGCAGAACCCGGCCGACGCGACGGCCTCGCCGTTCGGCTGGCACGACACGAACGGCGCGCCCGGGCCGGAGTTCACGACGGCGCGCGGCAACAACGTCCACGCCTACACCGACCACAACGACGACGACGCCCCGACCGGAGGGCTTCCGGCCGTCATCGTCGACGCTCCGTCCCCCGCGGCCGGCACGTACGACGCCGTGACCGCCGCCTTCGGGCCCGCGCCGACCGAAGCGGGCATCTCGGGGGCCTTCGTCGTCGTGAACGACGCCGTCGGCACGACCTCCGACGGCTGCGAGCCGTTCGCGCTGCCGGCGGGCTCGATTCCGCTCATCGACCGCGGCAACTGCAACTTCACCGTCAAGGTGAAGAACGCTCAGGACGCCGGGGCGGGCACGGCGGTCGTGGTCAACAACGTCGCCGGGCCCCCGATCACGATGGGCGGCACGGACGCGACGATCGTGATCCCCTCGGTAATGGTCTCGCTCGACGACGGAAACACGATCAAGGCCGGCCTTCCGGCGAGCGGCAGCGTCAAGATCGTCCCCGAGCCGAATCCCACGGAGCCGGAGGGCGGACCGGGCCTCGACTTCGACTTCCCGGTCGACCTCCTCACGGAGCACCCGCACGACTACTGGGACGCGGCCGTCACCAACCTGTTCTTCTGGAACAACACCATCCACGACGTCCTGTACGGCTACGGGTTCGACGAGGCGTCGGGGAACTTCCAGGCCAACAACTACGGCCGCGGCGGCCTGGGGGGCGACTACGTCCGGGCGGAGGCGCAGGACGGGGGCGGCACGAACAACGCCAACTTCTCCACGCCGACCGAGCCGACCGCCACGGGCGCGGTGCCACGCATGCAGATGTACCTGTGGCCCAACCAGACGCCCGTGCGCGACGGCGATTTCGACAACGGCGTCGTCATCCACGAGTACGGGCACGGCGTCTCCATCCGCCTCACCGGCGGCCCGACCGTCAACTGCCTGACCGGAAACGAGCAGGCGGGTGAGGGTTGGAGCGATTACCTCGCCATCACGCTCCTGCTCGACCCGGCGCTCGACGATCCGGACGAGCCCCGCGGGATGGGTACGTACGTGCTCTTCCAGGACGACCGCCACGGCGCCGGCATCCGCCCGCGGCCCTACACGCGCGACATGGCCCTCCAACCGTTCACGTACGACAGCATCAAGACCAACGGCTGGCTCAACGGCACCTCGCTCGCGCTCCCGCACGGCCTCGGCCACGGCTGGGCCGCCGTGCTCTGGGACGTGAACTGGGACCTGATCGACAAGCACGGGTTCAACCCCAACGTCTACGGCGCCTGGGACTCGGGCGGCAACAACAGGGCGCTCCAGTACGTGATCGACGGCCTCAAGATGCAGGGCTGCGGTCCCGGCCTGGTCGTTGCCCGCTCGGCGATCATCGCCGCGGCGGAGGCGCTCGAGAGCGACGACGAGTGCACGCTCTGGGCGGCGTTCTCCCGGCGGGGGCTCGGCGTCAGCGCCGTGCAGGGGACGACGAACCGCAACGACAACACCGAGGCGTTCGACACGCATCCGGCCTGCCGGCGCGGCTTCCTGCCGCCGGTCACGGGGGCATACGGGACGCTCACGGAGGTGGACGCCGGCGACGCGGTGCCGCTCCGCTTCACCGCGGAGGGCTACAAGCAGCTGGACGTCCTCAAGGACAGCGGCTCGCCGTTCTCGCGCAAGGTGGACTGCACGACCCTGCAGGTGCCCTCCGAGACGCCGCCGTTCGTCACGCCGCGGGAGCGGCCGGTCGCGACGGCGACGGCGGGCGGCTCGAAGCTGACGGTGAACGCGCAGGGCGTCTTCAACTACCCCTGGAAGACGCTCGAGGAGTGGGCGGGAACCTGTCGTGAGCTCGTGCTGACGCGCGACGACGGCCGGCAGCACCGCGCCTTCTTCCGCTTCCTGTAACCCATCGACGAAGAGAGAGGAGGGGCGCCCGGCAACGGGCGCCCCTCACGTCTCGTGGTGCGGCAGCTCCAGGCGCTCGGGACGGCCGAGCATGGAGAGCTCCACGATGTCGCGGCGGAAGAAGAGCGCGACCGACCAGTCGGTGACGACCCGGAGCTTGCGCGACACGAGCGGGAGCTGGAACAGGTGGTACGTCCGCGTCACGAACCAGCCCGGAAAGCCGCGCAGACGGACGCCGAGCACGTCGGCGATGCCGCGGTAGCGCCCCAGGGTCGCCACCTGGCCGAGCATCCGGTAGCGGTAGGGCTTGCGCTCGCCGCGGAGGTTGCGGGCCAGGCGGCGCGCCTGCCGGAGCGCGTGCTGGCACGTCGGCGGATCCGGATGCTCCGGCGTCGCCTCGTTCGG
>JAICGP010000005.1 GCA_025923055.1 Thermoleophilia bacterium | reverse complement strand
GAGGGTGTCCCGGAGCCGTTCCGCGTGCTCGAGGTCGAGCGCGTTCATCGCCTCGGGACGGTCGACGGTGACGATCGCCGTGCCGCCCTCCCGCTCGAGGCCGATCGCCACTACGCCTGGACGGGGACGTTCGCCTTCAGGAAGTCCACGATCCGGGACATGGGCGCGCCCGGCGTGAACACCTCGGCGACGCCCTGCTCCTTGAGCGCGGCGACGTCGTCCTTCGGGATGGTGCCGCCGACGACGACGAGCACGTCCTCGACGCCGTTCTCCCGCAGCCCCGCGAGGATCCGCGGCACGAGCGTCATGTGCGCGCCCGAGAGGATCGAGATGCCCACGGCGTCGGCGTCCTCCTGGATCGCCGTCTCGACGATCTGCTCCGGCGTCTGGTGCAGGCCCGTGTAGATGACCTCCATGCCGGCGTCGCGCAGCGCCCGCGCGATGATCTTCGCCCCCCGGTCGTGTCCGTCCAGGCCGGGCTTCGCGATCACGACCCGGATCTTCCTGGTCATCGTGCGCCAGTATATGGACGTGCGCCTCACCGTCATCGGCTCGTCGCCCGCGTGGCCGAACCCGGGGAGCGCGCAGTCCGGCTACCTCGTGGAGGAGGACGCCGCGCTCCTCCTCGACTGCGGGCCCGGGGTGCTGGGGCGTTTGCGCGAGCTGCGGCTCTACCCGCACGCGATCGCGATCACGCACTTCCACCTCGACCACTGGGGCGACCTCGTCCCGTGGGCCTGGCTGAACGCCTACGGGCCGCAGGACCACCGCATCGACTGCTCCCTCTGGCTGCCGCCGGGCGGGCGCGCCGAGCTCGAGGAGTTTGCCCGGCGCTGGGGTAACGACGGCATGTTCGCCTCCGCGTTCGAGCTCCGTGAGTTCGACTCGGAGACCCCGTTCCAGGCCGCCGGCTTCGAGGTGGAGCCCTGCCGCCTGCCGCACTACTCGCTGACGTCCTACGGGTTTCGCGTCACGGCGCACGGGCGGACGCTCGCCTACTCGGGCGACTCCGGCCCGACTGCCGAGCTCGCCGCGCTCGCGCGCGGCGCCGACCTCTTCCTCTGCGAGGCGACGCTCGCCGAGGGCGGCAAGGACGGCCTCCCCCGCGGGCACCTCTCCGTGGAGGAAGCTCTGGCGGCGGCCGACGGGCGCGTGCTCCTCACCCACCGTCCGGTCGAGCTGCCCGTCCCGGACGGCGTGGACGTCGCCCACGACGGCCTCGTCGTCGAGGTCTAGGACGCTGTCCGAGACGCCGTACGCCGCGCTGTCGGCACTCTTCTGGGCGGGCGTGCTGGCCGCGGCCAGCCGCGCCCGGGGCGCGCCGCAGGTCTCCGCCCTCGACCTCCTCGCCCTCGGGCTCGCGAGCGCGAAGCTCGGCTCCGTCGTCGCCGAGGACCGGGTGACGGTGTTCCTGCGGCGCCCGTTCGCCGCCGGGACGGCCGCGGTGCAGCCGAAGGGCGAAGGCCTCTCGCGCGCCGTCGGCGAGCTCCTCACCTGCGCCCATTGCGTCTCGCTCTGGGCCGCGGGCGCCCTGACTGCCGCGCACCTCGTCCGCCCCCACGAGACCCGCTTCGTCGCCCGCGTGTTCGCGGCCTACGCCGTCGGCGAGGCCGCACGGCCGCTCCTCGCCCGCCTTCGCTGACCGCGCCCGCGCGCGAGAGCCTGACCGGACGGCCAGTTGCGCCCGGCTCGGAAAAGGGGCATCATTGGCGCATCGGGGCGCCGTCGGAGCACCCCTTGCTAAAAAGGACGGCCAGGTATGAGGGTCACATACGAGAGCCCGCAGATCGCGGACTACGGCTCCATCTCCGCGCACACGTTTGCGCGCGCGCAGATTCCGATCACGGTCTGCATCCCGGATCCGAACCCGAATCAGAACAAGCAGGGTGACACCCGGATCTGCAAGCTCGACAAGTTCTGCGAGTACTCCTGCCCCTCCTAGTCCCGAGCGCGCGCCGCTGAGGCGGCGGCGCGGCTCGACAGGGGAACTCCACGAGCCTCGGCCGGTGGTCGAGGCTCGCGGCGTCTCTAGGCGCTTCGGGGCCCGTGTGGCGCTCGCCGACGTGTCGCTCGTCGTCGACGAGGGCGAGATCGTCGCGCTGCTCGGCCCGAACGGCGCCGGCAAGACGACGCTCGTCCGCGTCCTCACGGGGCTCGTGAAGCCCGACGACGGCAGCGCGCGCGTTCTCGGCATCGACACGTGGGACTGCCCGCGCGAGCTGCGAGCGCGGATGGGCCTCGTGCCCTCCGGCGACCGCTCGCTCTACCTGCGCATCTCCGGTCTCGAGAACCTCGTCTTCTTCGGCCGGCTGCACGGGCTCTCGCGCCGCGAAGCGACCGCGCGCGCCTGGGAGCTTCTCGAGCTCGTGGGCCTCATGGAGGCGGCGCGCGTCCGGTCGGGCTTCTACTCCCACGGCATGCAGAAGCGCCTCTCCATCGCCCGCGCCTTCCTCACCGAGCCGAGCGTCCTCCTCATCGACGAGGCGACGCACGACCTCGACCCCGAGGCGGCGGCCGCGATGCGCGAGCTCGTGCGCGGCCTCGCCGACCGCGGAGCCGCCGTCGTCTGGGCCACGCAGCGCATCGAGGAGATCCGCGGCTTCGCCGACCGGGTCACGCTGCTCCGCACAGGCGAGGTCGCATTCTCGGGCAGCGTCTCGGACCTGATCGCCGTGGCAGTGCCCCGCCGCTACGTCCTGCGCCTCCGGAACGGCCGTGCTGCAGGCCGCGAGCTGGAGCCGGCGCTGCGAGACGCGATCGGGAGACGGGCGACGATCGCGGCCGTCGAGGACGGCGACGCGGAGCACTACCTCCTCCACCTCGCCGCCGACGCCGTGCTGGGCGACGTTCTCGCCTCGTTGACGGCCGCCGACGTGGACGTCGTCGCGTGCCGGGAGGAGCGGTCGGAGATCGAGAGCGCCTACCTCAACCTCGCCGGAGGCGGCGAGTGACCTCGCTGGCGCCCGCCGTCGGCCCCGGAAGCGAGCTGCGGAAGCTCGCCGCGTTCGTGCGGCGCGACTTCCTGATCGCCTGGAGCTACCGGCTCCCCTTCATCGGAGAGTGGCTCGGCCTCGTCCTCCAGGCCTTCATGTTCTACTTCGTCGGCCTCATGGTCGACCCAGCGAAGCTCCCCGCCTTCGGGGGCGACCAGGTCTCCTACCTCGAGTTCGTGGCCGTCGGCATCGCCCTGGCCGCCTTCGTCGCCCTCGCCCTGGGGCGCGTGGCGAGCGGCATGCAGGAGGAGCAGCTGACCGGCACCCTGGAGTCCCTCCTGATGACGCCGACGAGCCCGACCACGATCCAGATCGGCTCGGTGCTCTACGACCTCATCTACATCCCGCTGCGCACAGCCGTCTTCCTCGTCGTCATCGCGGTCGCGTTCGGGCTCGACTTCGATGCGAGCGGGCTGCTGCCCGCCTCGGTCGTCCTCC
The DNA here is from genome assembly GCA_025923055.1 of Thermoleophilia bacterium. Lineage (GTDB taxonomy): Bacteria > Actinomycetota > Thermoleophilia > Gaiellales > Gaiellaceae > JAIBJN01. Next base: position 29,007 of record JAICGP010000005.1, on the reverse strand, counting down.
TCGCCTTCATCCCGTTCGTCTGGGGCCTCGGCGTCGCCAGCGCGGGCACGACCCTCACCTTCCGGCGCGGCTCGGGCTTCGTCGGCCTCGGCTCGTCGATCCTCGTCCTCTTCTCCGGGGCCTTCTTCCCGCTCGACCTCCTCCCCGGCTGGATCGAGGCGCTCGCCTCGGTGAACCCGATCACGATCGCCGTCGACGGGATGCGTGAGCCGCTGCTCGCCGGCTCCGGCTGGGACGGCGTCGGCCGCGCGGTCGCCGTGCTCGTCCCGCTCTCCGCGGTCTCGCTGACGGCGGGCATCGTCACATTCCGCTGGGCCTTGCGCCGGGAGCGCGGCCGGGGCACGCTGGGGCTGTACTGACGTGGGGACCGACGCGCCGATCCGGAAGAACCCGCAGGTCGTCTATCGCCCGCTCGCCGGCGAGGGCGGCGTTCTTCTCCACCTCGAGTCCGGGGCCTACCACGGCCTCAACGAGATCGGCACGCTGATCTGGGGGCTCCTGGACGAGGACACGACCGTCGAGGCGCTCGTCGCCGACCTGCGCGAGCACCTGCTCGACCCTCCGGAGGACCTCGACGGCGAGGTGGAGCGCTTCCTCGCCGACCTGCGCGAGCGGAACCTCCTCGCCGGCTGACGTGGGCTCCCTCGCGGTCGTCCTCTCGACGGACCGGACCGCCGGTGCGGAGGCCGTCGAGCGCGCGCTGCGTTCCGCGCCGCACCGGGGCGGCGAGCTGACGGTACGGACGGCGGGCGGCGTGTCGCTCGGCGTCTCCGCCGAGCCCGGGTTCGCGGACGCATGGCTCGCGGAGAACGAGGGAGGCGCCGTCGTCCTCCAGGGCGACCTCGACAACCAGGAGGAGCTCGAGGCGGAGCTCGCACGAGCCGGCGTCCCCGTGCAGCCCGACGGACCGGCGGCCACCGTGCTCGCCGCGTTCGGGGCCTGGGGCGACGACGCGCCGGCGCGCCTGCGCGGCATGTTCGCGGGCGCGTGGACGGACGGCGCCTCCGTCCGGCTCTTCCGCGATCACCTCGGCCTCGCGCCGCTCCACCACCGCTCGGACGCCGGCGGGCTCGTCGCCGCGACCGAGGCCAAGCAGGTCTCGGCCGGCGCCGGCATCCCGCGTGAGCCGGACGTCGACTCCGTCGAGGCGATGTTCTTCGGCCGCTTCGACTCGCGCCACACGATGCTGCGGGGCGTCGCCCGCTTCCCCCGGGCCTCGACCGCCGTCGCCCAGCCGGGCTCGGAGCCGGCGTTTCGCCGCTACTGGGACCCGCGCCCGCTCCTCGAGTCCGCGCGCCTCACCCTGCCCGAGGCCGAGGAAGCGCTGGCCGACGTCGTCGAGCGGGCCGTCCGCCGCAGCCTGAGCGGCGAGGACGTCGTGTCGCTGAGCGGCGGCATCGACTCGCCGACGATCGCCGCCTTCGCGGCCCCGGAGTACCGCGAGCGGCTGGGCCGTCCGCTGCCCGCGCTCTCCTCCGTCTACCCGGACCTGCCGGCCGTCGACGAGTCGCGCTGGATCGAGCAGGTGGTCGACTTCCTCGGCATGGAGCTCCACACCTACCGGCCCGCGTCCCGGCCGCTCGACGACCTCGCCCACTGGGTCGACGTCCTCGACGGCCCGGTGGACACGATGTCGATCCCCGAGCTGGCCGAGAACTACCGGCTCGCCCGCGAGGTCGGGGCCCGCACCGTGCTCTCGGGCGAGATGGCGGAGTGGGTCTTCACCTTCGGCCAGCACCTGATCGGGCACTTCGTGCTGCACGGCCGCGTCGGCGCCTCGCTCGCGTGGGTGCGCGACCAGCGTGCCCGGGGCGCCTCCTGGCGGCGGCTCCTGCGGCGCGCCGGCCCCTCGCTCGTCTCGCCCCGGCTCGGCCTTGCCTGGCTGCGCCTGCGAGGCCGCTCGCAGGTCTTCCGCCAGCTGCCGCCCTGGGTCGACCGCACGGCCGCCGGGGGGCCGGGGGAGCGGCCCGACCTCGCGCGCCCGGCGCGGAGGCGCTGGCTCGAGCACCAGCTCGACCCGCTCGTCGGCGTGGGCTCCTACTCGTTCGACGCCGACGCGATCTGCGCCGCCTACCACGGCGTCCACGTGCGCCGGCCGCTCGCGGACGTCGACCTCTGGGAGTTCGTGCTCTCGCTCCCCGCGGAGGTCAAGTTCCCGAACGCGCTCCCGAAGAGCCTCCTCCGCGAGGCGGTGCGCGGCCGGCTCCCCGACGCGATTCTCGACCGCGAGGACAAGACCTTCTTCGACGACTTCGCCCTGCGCACCGCCGACTACGAGGGCCTGCGCCGCTGGATCCTCGACACGGACGTCCGGCTCGCCGGGGTCGACTACGCGGCGTTGGCGGCTCGGATCGAGGCCCGCGACATGGGCGTCGTCGAGCTTCTCTGGGCCTACGACCTGGCGCGCGCGCACGCCTTCCTGGGCCTCTGGACGTGAGCGGCACCTGCTACGGCTTCGCCGTGGAGTCCGACGTGCCGCTCGCGTACCTGCGCGGCGGCACCGGCGACCCGCTCGAGATCCGCGCCCCCGCCCCGGAGGGCGAGCAGCCCGGGGACGCGCTCCTCATCGAGTGGCGGCCGTCTCCGGAGCGGCCGCTCGAGGCGAGGCTCTGGTCGGACGGACGCCGCTTCCGCCTCTGGATCGGCGACGGAGGCTGGTTCACCGTGGAGCCCGAGACGCCTCGGATCGACGTCCCGGCCGACGGCGGCATCCGGCGCGAGGAGCGGATCTGGGGTATCCCCGCCCTGCTCTGCTTCCTCGGGCGGGGCGATCTTCCCCTGCACGCCGCCGCGGTCGAGGTGGACGGCGCCGCGCTCCTGCTCGCGGCCCCGCGCACGTACGGCAAGACGACCATGGCGGCCGCGTTCCACCGGGAGGGTCACCGCGTGCTGAGCGAGGACACCGCCTGCATCCGCCTCGGGCCGGAGCCCGCCGTGGTGCCGGGGCCGGCCATGCTGCGCGTCCGCCACGACGTCGCCGCGGCGCTCGACCTCCCGCGCGCCGCGCTCGCCGGAGAGGACGACGACCGCGTCCACTTCGCTCTCGAGGACCGCGGCGACTGCGAGCCGGTCCCGCTTCGTGGCATCGTCTTCCTGGACGCCGCTGACGGTGCTCCGGCGCTCGACGCCGTCGACCCTCCCGAGGCGATCCGCGACCTCTGGGCGCTCAGCTTCCGGCTGCCTCTCGAGGAGGACGTCTCCCGCTCCTTCGGCGCCGTCGCCGACCTCGCAGCGACCGTCCCGGCACGGCGCTTCCGTCGCCCCCTCGATCTCGGCGGGCTCGCCGCCCACGTCGACCGCCTCGTCGCCGGTGTCTGAGGCTCCGCTGCGCCCGGGAGCCAAGCTCGCGCTGGCCGCCCGCGTCTGGGTGCTCTTCGGGCGCGTCCTCATCGGGCTCAGGCGCGAGCCGCTGCCCGCGTACGTGGCCCGCCTCGGCCGCCCCGCACGCCGGCGTGAGGAGCGCTGGGCCGCGGACCGCCTCAGCCGCGCCGTCGACCGCAGCCTCCGCCTCGGCGACCGCCGGCCCCGCTGCCTCGTGAACGCGCTCGTCCTCTACCGGCTGCTGCGCGAGCAGGGCGACGACGCCGAGCTCGTCATCGGCCTCCCCGCGCACCCGACCGACAAGGACGCCCATGCCTGGGTCGAGCTCGCCGGCGTCGACGTCGGCCCGCCGCCCGGCCGGAGCGGGCACGAGGAGCTCGCCCGCTTTTCCTAGCGCCCCTAGTCCCGGGAGCGGTCGTGCTCGGAGCGGGGCACGAACGCGTTCCCGAGGGCGCGCGCCGAGCGGCGCGCCTTCGAGCGCCAGCCCTCGCCGCCCTCCGGGGAGAGGTCGCTGCGGACGGCATCGAGCATCGCCAGCGTCGCCGGGGCCGGCGGCAGCGCGGTGTACCAGCCGACCCAGAGCCCGACGTGGTTGCGGAGGACGGTGCGCTCGCCGAGCACGGCGAGGTTCGACGCCCAGCCACGCAGCGCCCGGGGAGCCGGCTCGTCGAGGAGGAGCGCCTCGACGAGGGCGAGCGTGACGCGCCAAAGCTTCTCCATCCCCCACCTCCGCGCCAGGAGGTCGGCCTCGGCTCGGTCCGCCTCGGCCGCGAGCAGCCCGACGTCGAGCAGGTCCCGTGCGCGGCGGAGCGGACCGTGCATCCACGCGTGGGCGGCGAGGACCAGCGCGTGGCGCGCGGGCTCCGGAGCCAGGAGGCCGTCCACGCCGACCGAGGCGGGACGCGCGCCCTCGAACAGCTCTGCCGCCGCGGGAGGCCGCAGCCGGCGCGGCCAGTTGGGCCGCTCGTGGACCTCGAGCTCCAGGGGCAGCCCTGGCCAGGCGAGCGGGAGGAGGTGCGGCGCGTCCGCGTAGTAGCCCGGGTCGCCGACCTCCCGGTACCCCGCGCCGACAAGCGCCCGCTGGGCCTCGGCCGGGGCGGGCGCGACGAGGTCGACGTCCCGAAAGATCCGCAGGGCGGCGTCGGGATAGCGGGCGGCGACTTCGGGGCCCTTGAGCAGGAGGAGGGGTCCGTCCACCGCCTGGCGGACGCGCTCGAGGTGGACCGACGACGCTAGCGCGAACGCCGCGCCGAGCCGCTCCGCCTCGACGAGCTCCTCGGGGACCTCGGCCCCGAGCCGGCGGAGCCGCCGCGCCGCGAGCGGCTCCAGCCGGTGGATCTCGAGCGCCGCTCGCTCTCCCGCGCGCCCCAGCAGGCGGTCGACGCCCGCGAAGAGGGCTGACCGCGCCTCGGCGGCCGTGGAGTGCGGATCGGGCGACATCGGCGTTGACACTCCTATTGGAGTGCTATAGAAGTGTAGTGGAGGTGCGCGCCTCCACACCAGCCCGGGAAGAGGCGCCCGCCCGCCGCGCGGAGCGCGGCGCCGCGTGGCTTCGTCGCGGCGTCATCCTCACGGCCGGGCTCTACGTCTTCGTCGGCGCGCTCCAGCTCATGAAGACCGGCGCCGGCTCGCTCGGCGTGCTCCAGCCGGGGAGCGTCCTCGTCGAGAACGCCGTCTCCACGCTCGGGCTGGGCTCGCTGGGCGCCGTCGTCATGCTCTCCGGCTCGCCGATGGCGGCCACCTCCCTGGCGCTCGTCGCCGGCGGCGAGGGGCGTGGAACCGGTCTCAGCGAGATCGAGGGGTTCACGATGGTGATGGGGTCGAGGCTCGGGGCGGCCTTCGTCGTCCTCCTCGTCGCCGTCCTCTACGCGCTCCGCGCGGGCGAGGGCCACCGCCGTGCCCCCGTCGCGACCGCCGTCCTCGCGCTCGCTGCGACCGCCGTCGTCTACGTCCCGGCCACGGCGCTCGGCGCCGCGCTCCTCTCCCGGGGGCCGTTCGCGGCACTCGACGTCGGCTTCCCCTCGGCGTTCGTCGACCTCCTCGACCTCGTCTACGGCGGCATCACGACGAGGGCCGAGGACCTGCCCGCGGCTGTCGTCTTCGTCGCCGGCCTCGCGCTGCTCCTGCTCGCGTTCAAGCTCGTCGACCTCGCCCTGCCGCACCTCGACGACGCGGCGGTCGCCGCGCGGCCGGACTGGCTCCGCCGGAAGTGGCCCATGTTCGCCCTCGGCGCCGGCATCGGCCTCGTGACGATGTCCGTCTCCGTCTCCCTCTCCCTCCTCGTGCCTCTCGTGGCCAAGAACGTCGTCCGCCGCGAGTTCATCCTCCCGTACATCATGGGCGCGAACGTCACGACGCTCGGCGACACCCTGCTCGCCGCGTTCGCTCTCGACTCGCCGGCGGCAGTGCGCGTCCTCCTCGCGGCGCTCTTCGCCGCGACGTCGGTGAGCCTGGCGATCCTCGCGCTCGCGTACCGCCCCGTCTGGACGGCGCTCTGGGGCGTGCAGACCGCCGTGACGGCGAGCCGCACGCGCCTCGCGCTCTTCACGAGTGCGGTTCTCCTCGTGCCCGTACTGGCGCTCGGCGTCGGAGCGGCGGTCGGGTAGCGCCGCCAACGCTCCTAGCCGAAAGTCCAGCGTCGGGCCGCCTCGGCCGCGCCCGAGGCCGTCCATTCGTTCATTGCCGCGACACCCGTGGAACGGTAGCTTCGGAGAGACCCGGGCACGTTCGGGAGAGACGCGTCCCGGGAGCGACCGACCACTAGGGGAGTCGAGATGCGGCAACGTGCGCGGCCCAGCGATTTCGCGGAGATCGGCTAGATGAGCACGGTCGAGCCTACGGTCAGTCCGAAGGCACGACGCGAGCTCCCCGTCACCATCGACCAGAGAACCCGTCAGATCCTCGAGCGGCGCCGCGCCGCCGCGAGGCCGATACGCCGCGGCTGGCTCGTGCGGCGCGCTCTCGCCGCGGCCGACCTCGTCGGCCTGACGGTCGCGTTCCTGGCCGCCAGCGTCATCTTCGACATGCCGGCTCGCTCGGACACGGTGAAGCCGGAGATCGAGCTGCTCTTCTTCCTCCTCAGCCTGCCCGCCTGGGTCGTGGTCGCGAAGCTCTACGGCCTCTACGACCTCGACGAGGAGCGCACCGACCACTCGACGACGGACGACCTCGTTCCGGTGCTGCACCTCGTGACGGTCGGCAGCTGGCTCTTCTACGGCTTCACCTCCGTGACGCGGACGGCCGACACGGGGCTCGCGCGCCTGCTCGGCTTCTGGCTCTTCGCGATCGTCGCCATCACCGCCGGGCGCGCCGTGGCGCGGACGCTCGCGCGCCGCAACCTCGCCTACGTCCAGAACACGATCATCGTCGGTGCAGGCGAGGTCGGGCAGCTCGTCGCGAAGAAGCTGCGCCAGCATCCGGAGTACGGGCTGAACCTCGTCGGGTTCGTCGACGACCGTCCCAGGGACCGGCCCGCGAGCCTGGACGACCTCGCGCTTCTCGGCGGCCTCGAGCAGCTGCCAGAGATGGTGCAGATCCTCGACGTCGAGCGCGTGATCGTAGCCTTCTCGAACGACTCGCACGAGGAGATGCTCGACCTGATCCGCTCGCTCAAGGACCTGGACATCCAGATCGACCTCGTGCCTCGCTTCTTCGAGGTGATCGGGACGAACATCGGTATCCACACGGCCGAGGGGCTGCCGTTGATCGGACTGCCCGCGCTACGGCTCTCGCACTCGTCCGTCCTCCTCAAGCGCGCGATGGACCTCTCGCTCTCCGTGCTCGGCCTGCTCGTCCTCGCACCCGTCTTCGCCGCCGTGGCGATCTGGATCAAGCTGGACTCGAGAGGGCCGGTCTTCTTCCGTCAGCTCCGGATGGGCTGCGGCGACCGGACCTTCGAGATCCTCAAGTTCCGGACGATGACCGCCGACGCCGACGAGCGCAAGCACGAGTACGCCGCGCTCAACAAGCACGACTGCGACGACGGCGACCCCCGCATGTTCAAGATCCCGAACGACCCGCGCGTCACCCGCGTGGGCGAGTGGCTGCGCCGCTTCTCGATCGACGAGCTGCCGCAGCTCGTCAACGTCGTCCGCGGCGAGATGAGCCTCGTCGGGCCCCGACCGCTCATCCTCGAGGAGGACCAGCACGTGGTCGACTGGCGGCGCAACCGGCTCAACCTGAAGCCGGGCATCACGGGGCTCTGGCAGGTGCTCGGCCGCGACGACATCCCCTTCGAGGAGATGGTGCGGCTCGACTACGTCTACGTCACGACCTGGTCGATGCTGAACGACCTGAAGCTGATCCTCCGGACGCTGCCCGCCATGTGCCGCGCCCGCGTGTCGTACTGAGCGAGCCCCCCACCACCCGGGAGAACCCCGCTAGGCTCGCGAGCGTGCCCATCGTCACCGTCGTCATTCCAGCGTACAACGCGGAGAGAACGCTCGGCCGGGTCCTCGCGGCGCTCGCGGCGCAGGACAAGCCGGTCGACGAGGTGATCGTCGTCGACGACGGCTCCACGGACGGGACGGCAGCCGTCGCGAGCGACCACGGCGCCACGGTCGTCGCCACCGACGGGGACGGGTTCGCCGGCGCCGCCCGCAATCGCGGCTGGGACGAGGCGGGCGGGGACGTCGTCGTCTTCCTCGACTCGGACGCCGTGCCGGCCCCCGGCTGGGGCGCGGGTCTGCGACGGGCGCTCGGGGAGTTCCCCGGCGCGATCGTCGGGTGCGCCCGCACCTTCCGCGGAAAGACCCCCTGGGGCTGGGTCGCGCATCTCCAGTCCGAGACGCCCTACCTTCCGCGCGGCGAGCCGCGCCGGGTCGCCTTCGTCTCCTCCTACTGCATGGCAGTGCCGCGCGCTGCGCCGCTCCGCTGGGACCCGAGCTACGGCGGCGAGGACGGCGTCTTCTGCGCGGACGCGCTCGCCGCGGGGCTGGAGCTCGTCTTCGATCCGCGCTTCCACGCGTTCCACGACCACGACCGCTCCACGTTCGCCGCGCTCCGCGGGCAGCAGCGACGCCTCGCCTACGGCCTCGCGCGGATCGGTCCCGTGCAGCGGGAGGGAGTACGCAAGCGGGTGCTCGCCCGCGTGCCGCTCCACTACTTCGCGCTCGTGCGGCTGCTGGCCATCTACCGGAGGGTCCGGTCCTCGCCCGAGCTGCGGCGCCCGTTCGTGGAGAACGTGCCGCGCCTGGTGACGGCCGAGTGGACGCTCGGCTTCAGCGCGCTTCGCTACGCGCTCCGGCGGCCGCCGCTGCGCGGTCAGGGAGGCGGGGGCTTCCGCTGACGCCGCAGGGCCTCCAGGCAACCGCCCACGCGGCCGGGACGGTCGACCTCGGAGACGGGACTCGGGTCCGCCGGCTGGGCTTCGGAGCGATGCAGCTCACCGGCCCGGGGGTCTGGGGAGCCCCGCCCGACCGCGGCGAGGCCCTGCGCGTCCTGCGGCGCGCCGCAGAGCTGGGCGTCACGTTCTTCGACACGGCGGACTCCTACGGACCGGACGAGAGCGAGCTCCTCGTCGCCGAGGCGCTCCATCCCTACCGGGACCTCGTCGTCGCGACGAAGGGCGGCCTGCGCCGCCAGGGGCCGGGGCGCTGGAGCAAGGACGGGCGCCCCGCTCACCTGAGGGCGGCCTGCGAGGGAAGCCTCCGCCGCCTGCGCGTCGACTGCGTCGACCTGTACCAGCTGCACGCCGTCGATCCCGCAGTCCCGCTCGAGGAGTCGCTGGGCGCGCTGGCGGAGCTGGTGAGCGAGGGCAAGATCCGGCGCATCGGCGTCTGCAACGTCACGCGGGGGGAGCTCGAGCGGGCGCTGGCGGTCGCGCCGCTCGCCTCCGTCCAGAATCGCTTCAGCCTCGCCGACCGCTCCTCCGCGGACGTGCTCGCGCGCTGCGAGACGAGCAGGATCGCGTTCGTCGCATGGGCGCCGCTCGCGAAGGGCTACCTCGCTCGGCAGGCGAGGAGGCTGAGCCGCGCCGCGGAAGGACGCGGCGCCACCCCGGCTCAGCTCGCGCTCGCGTGGATCCTCGCCAGGTCGCCGCTGGCCGTCCCGATCCCGGGGACGTCCTCGCCGGCCCACCTGGAGGAGAACGTCGGAGCCGCGGGTCTGACGCTCGAGCCCGCCGAGGTCGCTGCCCTCGCGAGGCCGCTGCCCGGCTACGAGGCCCGCGCGCTCGCGCGCCGGCTGCGCGCCCGGGCCGGTCGCCTCAAGGCCCGCCTCCGGGAGGCGCGGCCATGACCGACCGCGTCGCGGTGCGCACGGCCCGCTCCGCGGAGGAGCTCGAAGGCCTGAGGCCGGTCTGGAGCTCGTTCGACGCCGAGGTGGTGAACGCGGACATCGACTACCACCTCATGCTCGTCGAGCGCAGGCCCGAGGCGCTGCGCCCGCACGTGCTCCTCGTCGAGGAGGACGGCGCCCCGGCCGCGCTCGTGGTCGGGCGCGTCGAGGACGTCCGCCTGCCGGCGAAGCTCGGGTACACGACGCTGTGGCGCCCGCGGGTCCGGGCGCTCACGGTGAGCTACGGGGGCGTCCTCGGGCGCGACGACGCGCGGACGGCCGCCGTCGTGCTGGCGGAGATCCTCGCCGCCCTGCGTCGCGGCGAGGCCGACGTCGCGCGGCTGCGCAACCTGAAGGTCGGGTCCCCCCTCCACCGCGCGGCGCGGACGCAGCCGGGCCTGCTCTCGCGCGACCGGCTCACGATCCCGTCGCGGCACTGGCGCGCCCGCCTCACCGGCTCCTACGACGACTACCTCGCGCGCCGCTCCGGGAAGACGCGGTCGAACCTCCGCCGCTACGGGCGCAAGTTCGAGGCGGCGTTCCCGGACGCGATCGAGTTTCGGACGTTCAGGGACGACGCCGAGCTTGACCGGCTGCTGGCGGACACGGGAGCCGTCTACGACGCGACCTACCAGCGCGCCCTCGGCGTCGGGTTCTCGGACTCGGGGATCGAGCGCGAGGTGACGAACCTGACGCTCGCGCGCGGCTGGTTCCGCGGGTTCGTCCTCTACGTCGAGGGCAAGCCCTGCGCGTTCTGGCACGGGATCCGCTACGGACGCGTCTTCTCGACCGGCCCCACGGGCTACGACCCCGCGTTCGGAAGCCACCGCGTAGGCACGTACGTGCTCGGGCGCATGGTGGAGGAGCTGAGCCGGGAAGAGGATCTCGACTGGATCGACTTCGGCTTCGGCGACGCGGAGTACAAGCAGCACTTCGGCGACGAGTCGTGGGAGGAAGAGGACGTCCTCGTCTGGGCGCCGCGCCTGCGGGCGGCCCGGCTGAGCCTGACGCGGACGGCGCTCCTCGCCGCCGATCGCTCCGCGAGAGCGGTGCTCGGCCGCCGCGGGCTGCTGACGAGGACGCGCACGCTGTGGCGCCGGCGCGCCGCCGGGGGCGGGTCGTGACCGGCCGCGTACCGCGCGCCCTCAAGGTCGTCCTCGCCTGCGTCGCGGGCGCGCTCTTTGCGCTCGGCCTCGCGATCATGGCGAGCGCCGCGCTCGACCGGCCGTCGAAGACGATCCAGAGCGAGGTGACGATCGACGCTCCGGTCGAGACGATCTGGAGGATCCTCACGGACTTCGAGAACTACGAGCGCTGGAACCCGCTCCAGACCAGCGTCCGCGGGGATGCCCGCCTGGGCGCGAAGGTCGACCTGGCGCTCTCCCCGCCGCACGGCGAGACGGAGGAGTACTCGCCCGAGATCACGATCCTGCGCCCGAACCGGAAGCTCGCCTGGATGTCGCGCCAGGTCGTGCCCGGGATCTCCGACCGCGAGTACGAGGTGATCCTGACGCCGGTCGGCGAGAACCTCGTCCGCGTCGACTTCCACAAGCGCTTCGAGGGCATCACGATCCCGTTCACGTCGACCGCGGAGGAGGAGGTCGGCCTCGACCTCATGGCCCAGGCGCTCCGACGCCGCGCCGAGGAGCTGACGCCGGGCACGACGATCCGCACGGCGGAGAACTGGGAGTGCGACCGCCCGCTCGAGCAGTACGGCGACCTGCCGATCATCGTCAAGTCCCGGATCGAGGACCAGGCGCAGCCGCTCGAGGCCGTCACCCTGTCGGGCCCGGACTGCGCCGGCGACGGGAACCCGCAGACCGTCGACCTCGTCCTCGAGATCGAGGGCGACGGCGCGGAGATCGGGTCCACGTCTGACGCCGTCAAGGTGAGGCTCGGCGCGCACGACATCGAGGTCACGGGCTTCGCCGACTGCGGCGAGTCGCACCCGGGCGTGCAGCAGAACGGGATTCACGTCATGCTCGGCTACCGGATCACCTTCCGGGGCTTTCGGATCGGCGATGCCGACGCCCGGACACCGACCTGTGACGGGGCGGGGGGCGCCCTCTCGATCGAGGAACGCTCCGAGGAGGACCCTGAGCCGGAGGACGTCGTCTGCGTCCGCTGCACGATCGTCTCCCCGAACCGGGGTCTCTACGTCGGCGACTCGGTGCGCTCCGGCGCACGCGACTCGACCTTCGTCGCCGCCCGGGAGGCGTTCGTCGAGCCGGGCGCCGTCGATCCCGTCCTGAGCGGGAACACCTGGCGCGACCTCGACCCGCCCGGCTGAGCCGAGCTCCGGCTACTCGGGCAGGTGGTTCTCGACCGCGACGGGCGGCGGGTCGATGCCCGCGTCGTAGCGCGCCGTGTCGGTCCCCGGGCCGCCGTTCAGGTTGCTCTCCGCCTCGGCGTCGACCGCGTCCAGGAGGTCGTCCCCGGCGCCTGCGATGAACGCGTCGCTACCCGACCCTCCGTGGAGGTCGTCGTTGCCGTCGCCGCCCGAGAGCGAGTCGTTGCCGCCGCCGCCCGCGAGCAGGTCGGCTCCGAGCCGCCCCTCGAGGATGTCCGCGCCGGCGGCGCCGTGGAGCTCGTCGGCGCCGTCCCCGCCGATGAGCGTATCGCCCTCGTCGCCCGCGTAGAGCAGCAGCCGGCCGGTGAACCGACCGCCGGCGCCCTGGGTGCCCTGGCCGGTGATCGCGTTCTTCCCCTCCCTGCCCCTGAGCTCGAGGATCGCCGGCAGCGGCGAGAACGTCACGTCCACGTCCCCGTCCGCGTTCAGCGCCACGCCGTTCGTCCCGGCCGCGATCGCGTCGTCGCCCGGCGCGCCGAGGACGACGGCGGTGTCCGTCGGATCGCCGAGGTTGACGGCGATCTCGATCTCCGGCGCGCCCGCCTCGCCCGTCGCGCCCGGTGCGAAGGCCCCGCCGGACTGGTCGATCGTCACCGTCTCGGACGAGCCGCCGGCGCCGATCACCGCGATCGAGTCGGTGTTCGCCGTCGTCGCGGCGCCGCAGGCGGTCGGGGCGGTGCCGAAGTGGATCTCCCCGCCGGCGACGACCAGCGTCGCCTCTCCGTTAGCCGCGAGCGTGGCGGTGACCATCCGCTTCGCCGCGTCGTACGTGCAGCCGGTGGCCGGCGGCGGGGGCGGCGTCCCGTCGCCGAAGACGTTCTCGACGGTGACCGGCGCCGGGTCGACGCCCGTGTCGACGAACGCCGAGTCGTTCCCGGCTCCGCCCGAGAGCGAGGCGTCCGCCTCGTCGTCCTGGGCGAGGAACGTGTCGTCGCCGTCGCTCCCGTTGAAGACGTCGGCGCCCGGTCCGCCGTCCATCGAGTCGCCGCCGTCTCCGCCGGTCATCGTGTCGTTGCCCGGCCCGCCGACGATCAGGTCGGCCGACTGCTGTCCCTCGATGACGTCGTTCCCCGCGCCTCCGTCGAGCGAGTCGATCGCCGCGCCGCCGCGGATCAGGGTCTCGCTGCCGTCGCCGCCGGTCGCGACGATCGGGCCGAGGAAGTTGAGGCCCGCGCCGCCCGTCCCGCGCGCGTCGAAGTGGTCGTTGCCTCCCAGGAGGTGCACGTCGAGCCGGAAGGTGCTCGGCGAGAAGGTGACGTCGACGTCGCCGTCGCTCGAGGTCGCGAAGCCGCTCTGGCCGGCGGCGGTGAAGTCGTCTCCCTCGGTGCCGTAGACGATCACCCGGTCGTTCGAGTCGCCGAGCTGGGTCGCGATCTCGATCTCCGGGGTGTTCGACTCGGGCGTCGCGCCGGGACCGAAGACGCCGCCGCGCTGGTCGAGGATGAGCGTCTCGGTCGTCCCGGCCGCGCCCTGGATGGAGATCGAGTCCGTGTTCGTGACCGTCGCGGCGCCGCACGGCTGGGGCACCTCGCCCCACCAGATCTCGCCGTTCACGACGACGAGCGTCGCCGTCGAGGCGGGCGTCATCGTCAGGGAGAGAGCTCGCGTCGTGCCCTCGAACGAGCACGACTCGGCCGGCCGGATGACGATCTCGGTCGCGAGCGGCACGGGATCGAGGACGTCGACGTGGGCCGTGTCGAAGCCGGGCCCCCCGTTGACCTCCGAGTCGGCCTCCTCGTCGTGGGCGAAGATCGTGTCGTCGCCGCTCGAGGCGACGAGGCGGTCGACTCCCGCTCCGCCGACGAGCGTGTCGTTCTCCCCACCACCGGCCAGCACGTCGTCGCCGTCGCCGCCGTCGAGGACGTCGTTCGCTCCCTCGCCGCGGAGCTCGTCGTTGCCCGGGCCGCCGTCGATCGAGTCCGGCTCGGAGCTTCCCCGCACGAGCGCCTCGTTGCCGGGGCCGCCGGTCGCCACGATGGGCCCGAGGAAATGGAGGCCGGCGCCGCTCTCGCCGCGGCCGTTGAAGTAGTCGTCGCCGCCGAGGAGGTGCACCTCGAGCTCGAAGGCGCCCGGGGAGAAGGTGACGTCCACGTCGCCGTCGCCGCTCGTCGCGAAGCCGTTCTGCCCGGCCGCCATGTAGTCCGCGCCCTCCGTCCCGAAGACCACCACCCGGTCGGAGGCGTCGCCGAGCGAGGTCGCGATCTCGATCTCGGCCGTGTTCGCCTCGGGCGTCGCCCCGGGCCCGAAGAACCCTTCGCGCTGGTCTAGCGTCAGCTGCTCGGTCGTCCCGACGCTGCCGGCGATCGAGATCGAATCCGTGTTCGTCGTCGTGGCGCCGCCGCATGGTACGGGCAGGGCGCCGAAGCGGATCTCGCCGCCCGCGACGTCGAGCACCGCGGAGCCGCCCGGCGTGATCGCCGCCGTGACCGCGCGCGCGCCCGGGTCGTAGGCGCAGGATTCCGCGCGCGCGATCCCCGGGAGGACCAGCGCGAGCAGCACCGGCGCGGTGACCGCCAGGACCCCCCTGCCTCTCCGTGAGGCGCTGGGGAGCCGTTTGCCCATGCTACTGCGGGATGCGGTTCTCGACGGCCACCGGGACCGGATCCAGGGCTCCGTCGTAGAACGCGGTGTCGTTGCCAGGCCCGCCGTTCAGCTGCACGTCGGCCTCGCCGTCGACGGCGTGGAAGACGTCGTCGCCGCTCGAGCCCGCGAACGTGTCGGCGCCCGCGCCGCCCGTCAGGTCGTCGTCGCCGTCGTTCCCGGCTAGGGTGTCGTCCCCGCCGCCGCCGACGAGAACATCCGACCCCGAGCGGCCGGCGAGGCTGTCCGACCCGGCGCCGCCGGTGACCACGTCGTTCCCGTCGCCCCCGCTCAGGGTGTCGCCCTCGTCGCCGGCATGGAGCAGAAGGACGCCCTGGAAGCGGCCGCCGGCGCCCGAGCCGCCCTGCCCGGTGATCGCGTTCGTCCCGCCGCCGCCGCGGATCTCGAGCGTGGCCGGCTGGGGCGCGAAGGTCACGTCGACGTCTCCGTCGGCGTTCAGGGCCACGCCGTTCAGTCCCGCCGCGATCGCGTCGCCGCCGGACGTGCCGAGGATGGCGATCGTGTCGGTCGCGTCGCCGAGCTCGACGGCGATCTCGATCTCGGGCGTGTTCGACTCGGCCGTTGCCCCGGGCGCGAAGGCGCCGCCCGTCTGGTCGATCGTAACGTGCTCCTGCGAGCCGGCGCCGCCCACGATGGTGATCGTGTCCGCGTTCGCGGTCGTCGCCGCACCGCAGGCGCCGCCGTCGCCGAAGTGGATGGCGCCGCCGACCACGCGCAGCGTTCCCGTGGAGCCCGCCTCCATCTGGGCCGTCACGGCCCCGGTGGCGGCGTCGTAGGCGCACGAGCCCGCGGGAGGCGGAGGCGGGGGCGGAGGCGTGGTCGGGAACTTGTTCTCGACAGCGATCGGGTTCGGGTCGAGCCCGTCGTCGTAGAAGGCGGTGTCGATTCCGGAGCCTCCGCTGATCGCGCCGTCCGCCTCTCCGTCGTCGGCGTGCACCGTGTCGTCCCCGCTGCTCAACGCGAAGCTGTCGCTGCCCGGGCCGCCGGTGACCGTGTCGTCGCCGTCGCCGGCGGTGATGTCGTCGTCGCCGGAGCCGCCGTCGATCACGTCGGAGTTGTGGTGGCCCTCGATCCGGTCGTTGCCCGGCCCGCCGTCGAGGTCGTCGGCCCCGTGGGCGCCGCGAATGAGGTCGTCGCCCTCGCCGCCCTCGATGGTGACCGGGCCCAGGAAGGCCAGGCCGGACCCGCCCGAGCCTCGGGCGTTGACGACGTCGTGGCCCCCGAGCGCGTAGATCTCCATCGGGAACACTCCCGGCGAGAACGTGACGTCGAGGTCACCGTCGGAGTTCAGGGAGAGGCCGTTCTGCCCCGGCGCCACCACGTCGTCCCCCTCGGTGAGATAGAGGACGACGGTATCCGTCGCGTCGCCGAGAGCCGTGTCGATCTCGATCTCGGGAATGTTGAACTCGGGCGTCGCGCCCGGGCCGAACAGACCCGTGCGCTGGTCGAACGTCAGCCGCTCCGTCGTCCCGACGTTGCCGGCGATCGAGATCGAGTCCGTGTTCGTCGTCGTCGCAGCCCCGCACGGGACCGGCACCGCGCCGAACCGGATCTGGCCGCCGACGACGTCGAGGGTCGCCTCCCCGCCCGGCGTGATCGAGGCCGTCACGGCGGCGCTCGCCGGGTCGTACAGGCACGACTCGGCGCGCGCCAGCGCCGGCAGCGCGAGCGCGAGGACGGCGACGAGGCCCCCGAGGGCGAGGACAGAGCGAATGGAGAGACGCGTGGGACTTCGACGGTTCAAAGGAGGTACCAGAGAGTGGCCGCTCGCTTCTGGACGTACGGGACGTTAGTCGGGCGGCCGACCCGAATCAAGGATTCGGAGCCCTTCCCGCCAAAGACCGTACGTCGGTCTAGGTAGAGCCGCGCCCGCCCTCGAGATAGCCGAAGCGCGCGAGCGCGGGCTCGGCGGTGCGGTGGAGGTCCTCGACGATGCCCTTGCGCCGCAGCTGCCAGCGTCCGAGCGTGTCCGGCGGGCGGACGGCGGCGGCCGCCGCCTCGACGTCCGCCTGGAGGCCGAAGAAGTCGGAGATGCGCCGCACCGTCTCGGCGGGCGTTGCGCAGAGGTCCTCGAAGCGAACCTGCAGGTAGCGGTCGCCGAGCTGCTCCCTGCCGTAATCGGCCGCCGCGGTGTTGACCCGGCTCCACACCGCGATCGACCGGACGGGCGTCTTCGCCTTCCTGAGCTCCTGGCCGAGCACCGCGTCGCCGTGCTTGACGAGCTGGTTCTGGTTCTCGGAGAACGCCATGTCGCGGCCGTCCCGGACGAAGTGGAGGAAGCGCAGGGTCGGCATCGCCGCGTCGAGGAAGGGGAGGTAGTAGATGCTGCGCGGCTCCTTCCAGCCCCACGCCCGTGCCGACGGCGGCAGGTCGGCGAGGTGCGAGCGCACCACGGCATCCAGGTCGGCCCGCATCCGCTCGAGCAACTCGTCGGGCGCGCGCCCGTCCGCCGCCCGGGCGAAATCGTTGATCCAGCGGTCGGAGTAGTCGCCGAACGGGAGGGCGTCCTCGTAGGCGTTCAGCCGCGTGCCGGTGAAGAGGCCGCTCTCGCGGACGATGCGGGCGACGACGCGGGTCCCGGAGCCGCCCGTGGCGCCGATCACGTTCGGGCCGGGGACGCCGGCGTCGAGGGTGAGCGGCTCCACCCCGCCATGCGGGACGAGCGGATAGACCGTGGTCGCGTCGGCGTTCATCCGGAGGCGGAGGATACCCGCCTACCTCCCCGGCGCAGACGGCGCCGACGGGCGGTAGGCGGAGGCGAGCCCTCGCAGCCCGCGCACGTACGTCCGGGCACGCGGGTCGAGCAGGAGCAGGACGCCGGCCGCCGTCCCGGCCGCCAGCGCGCCGGCGATCACGAGGCCGGCGAAGGGAGGGAGCGTCTCGATCGCGGTCAGCTCGCGCAGCGCGACGACGACCGCGATCGCAGCGCCTCCCGCGGTCGTCGGGGCCGCCGCCATGGCTGCGAAGGGTCGCAAACCGAAGCCGGTCAGCCGGTCGATGATCACGAGGTTGACGGGCACGAAGACGACCAGGAAGAGGAGCGCCCGCGAGAGGGCGACGCCGAAGATCTGCCGCTCCTCCGAGGCGTCCTGGAGCAGGCTCGCCACGGCTACGACCGCTCCGGCGCTCGCAGCCCCGAGCACCCAGAGCATGACGGCCCGGAACGCCGGCCTGCCGACCGCGAAGAGGAGCGGCCCCGTGAAAGAGATGATCGCCTTGCCGATACCCGCGAGCGCGAGGAGCTTGACCGCGTCGGCGCCCGCGGCCCACTCGGGCCCGATGAGCGCCAGGAGGAACTCGCTGCAGGCGGCGAGGGCGAGCAGGGACGGGATCGCGGCGACGAGCGTGACGCGCATGCAGGTCTCTACGGCGCTGCGCAGGCTTTCCCGGTCCCGTTGGAGCCGCGAGAAGAGAGGCAGCGCGACGAGCCCGACCGGGCGCATCGTCAGCTCGAGGAGCACTTCGACGAAGCGGTCTGCCAGCCTGTAGATGCCGGCGACGACCGGGCCGAAGAAGACGCCGACGAGCAGTGCGTCGGCGCGCCGGTTGACGAAACCGGCGAGGTTCGCCACGAGCACGTGGGCCGAGAAGCCGATCAGGTCGCGGGCGTGCCGGCGCGAGAAGCGGAAGGCGGGCCGCCAGGAGCTGACGATCCAGAAGAGGACGAGCGCGGTCGCGTCCATCGAGAGCTGCTGGACGACGAGCGCCCAGACGCCCCCGCCTGCGAGCGCGAGGGCGATGCCGAGCACCCCGCCGACGAGCGCGGCGACGTTCGTCATGACGGCGAGCTTCTTGAACTCCCCGTTCCGCTTGAACAGGGCGTCCTGGACGATGATGAGGCCCTCGATGACGAGGAGGAGCGAGAGGACCGAGAGCACCTCCCGGAGCTCCGGGGCCCCGTTCACGTCGGCCCACCAGCCGCTCACCGCCACCGTCACGCCGGCGAGCACGACGCACGACGCGAGGTTGATCCAGAAGGAGGAATGGAGGTGGTCGGGCTCGAGGTTCTCCCGCTGGATGAGCGCCGTCGAGAACCCCTGCTCGAGGAACACGTGGGTCAGCGAGATGTAGACGAGCGCGATCGCGACCACGCCGAAGTCGTGCGGGCCCAGGAGCGCGGCGAGGACGAAGGTGAAGAGCGCGCCCAGGATGCGCTGCCCGACGTTCATCGCGAAGGCCCACCTCAGGGCGCCGAAGAAGGTGCGGCGCTCGTTGCGCGGACCGTCTCCGCCTCCGCCCGCGGCTCCTCCTCCCGGCCTGCCCGCCGCGGCGCTATCCACGACCCGGCCTCAGGGCGCCGCGCGCTCGGTGTGCAGGGAGGGGGTCCGCGGCCCGGTGGCTTCCGGCTCGCCGTAGCCCTCCTGCCACTCGCTCCGGGCCCGCCAGACCGCCGGCCAGGCGGACCCGCGACCGCGGCCCGGCACGAGCGCCTCCAGGGTCCGCAGGCCGACTCCGGCCACGAGCAGCCGCACGCCGATCCTCCCGCGCACGGGCCCCCAGTGCTTGCGCAGGAGCGCCGCCTTGCCGCGGAAGAGCAGCAGCAGCTTGTCGGGGCGCGTCGCGGACGAGACGCCCACCTCGTGGGTGACGACGGCGCGCGGCGTGACCACCCGGCGCACGCCCGCCTTGGCCGCGCGCAGGGCGAGGTCGGCGTCCTCGCCGTACATGAAGAAGCGCGGGTCGAAGCCGCCCAGCTCGAGCCACAGCGCCCGCGGGGCGAGCAGGAGGCAGCCGGTGACGATGTCGACGTCGCGGACCGTGTCCCGCTCCCAGCCGCCGAGCGACTCGGGGTCGAAGAGGCGGGAGCCCTTGAACGCCGTCGACAGCATCGTGGCGAAGCAGAAGAGGCTCCACAGGCTCGGCGCCCCCCAGCAGGAGCCCGGATCGAGCCGTCCGTCGGGCCGGAGCGTGCGCCCGCCGCAGATCGCGGGCGCCGGGAGGCTGCGGGCGAACGAGACGAGCTCGCTCGGCATGCCGGCGTGGACGACCGTGTCGGGGTTGAGCAGCAGCAGGTACTCGCCTCGGGCGTGCTCCGCCGCCAGGTTGACCGCCCGCCCGAAGCCGATGTTCTCCTCGAGCGCGAAGAGCCGTGCCTCCGGGAACTCCTCCCGCACGAGCTCGTCGGTCCCGTCGCCCGATGCGTTGTCGACGACGACGGCCTCGAGCGAGACGTCGCCGGCGTTCTCGAAGAGGGAGGCGAGGCACGCGCGCGCCGCCTCGCGGCACCGGTACGTCACGACGACGACCGAGACGTCGACGCTCACGTGGTGCCTTCGACCTCGCTCGGCACCGCGGGCTCGGGACGGCGCTCCGACGGCTCTCCGCCACTCATACCGTCCGCGTCCTCCTGGCGGACGTAGTCCTCGCGCCGGCGAACGATGCGGGCCGGGATGCCCACGGCGACCGAGCCGGGAGGCAGCGACTTCGTGACGACCGAGCCGGCGCTCACGACGCACCCGTCGCCGATCGTCACCCCCGCCCCGACAAAGACGCGGGCGCCGAGCCAGACGTCGTCGCCGATCTCGACGTCGCGCTCGTTGCGCTCCTGGTGGGCAATCGGCTGGTCGGGGAGGAGGCCGTAGTCGGAAGCGGTGACGAACACCTCCGGTCCGAGACGGCAGTGCTCGCCGATCGTGATTCGACCGCTCCTGTCGCCCGCCCACAGGTAGGCACGCTCGCCGACGTGCGAGCCCGCGCCGACGGCGATCCGGGCGCCGTTGCGGAGCGACACGTTGGGCGCGAGGGTGGCGCCGCGGGCGAGGGTCACGTGGCGGCGCTCCCGCACGTGTGCGTAGGAGTAGAAGTGCAGGAGCCGAGCGACGTGGAAGTACGTCATGGGATCGAGCACGGTGGAGAGCACCCCGCGCCACCTGTTCCTCAACGCCTCGACCTCCCTGTCAATCGCGCCTCGCACGCCGCAGGCGGACGCGCACCCGGCTCACACAGTACGCGAGAACTCCGGTCCGTCAAAGACCAGGTGCGGGGGGCCGCGACGCGTGGGCGGGACGAAGGGCTCGCGCTACACTGAGACCCTCCGTACGCACTCCCAGAGGAGCGTAGTCTCGCCCGCCGACGTCACCCTCAAGATCCCCCGGCCGCTCTACGAGCGGCTCTCGCACGTGATCGAGGGGACGGGCTTCCGCTCGGTGACGGAGTTCTGCGTCTACGTCCTCAGGGACCTCGTCGCCGCCCACGACGGGCGGGCGGCCGGAGACGAGCTCACCCAGGAGGAGATCGCCGCGATCCGCCGGCGGCTGCAGTCGCTCGGCTATCTCGACGGTTAGCGTCTCGCGCATGCCCTCCAAGGTGATGATCGTGGGGCTCGACTGCGCCGAGCCGTCGCTCCTCCTCGAGCGTTGGGGCGACGAGCTGCCGGTCCTCTCGCAGCTGATGGAGAGGGGCGCCTACGGCCGGCTCACTTCCGTCGTGCCGCCGATCACCGTGCCGGCGTGGTCCTGCATGATGGCGAGCCGCACGCCGGGCGACCTCGGCGTCTACGGCTTCCGGAACCGCGCCGACCACTCGTACGACGCGCTCTACATCGCCAACTCGACCGCGATCAAGGAGCCGCGCCTCTGGGACTACGCGACACGGGCCGGGAAGCCGTCCATCGTGCTCGGCGTCCCGGGGACGTTCCCGCCGCGCCCTCTCAACGGCGTCATGGTCGGCTGCTTCCTCACCCCCTCGACGGAGAGCGCCTACACGTACCCGCCCATGCTGAAGCGCGAGATCGAGCAGGTCGTCGGCGAGTACGTGCTCGACGTGCGCGACTTCCGCACCGAGGACAAGGACTACCTGCTCCGGCAGGTCTACGAGATGACGGACCGCCGCTTCGCCCTCGCAGAGCACCTCCTCTCCTCGCGGCCGTGGGAGCTCTTCGTCATGGTCGAGATGGGCGTCGACCGCATGTACCACGGCTTCTGGAAGCTCATGGACCCGGAGCACCGGAAGCACGAGCCGGGCAACCGCTTCGAAAGCGCCATCCTCGACTACCACAAGCACGTGGACGAGCTGATGGGCCGCGTCCTCGCCCATGCCGACGAGGACACCGCCGTCTTCGTCGTCTCCGACCACGGCGGGAAGCGGATGGACGGCGGCATCCGCATCAACGAGTGGCTGCGGCACGAGGGGCTGCTCGGGACGCTCGCCGACCCCGGCGCGGCCGTGCCGCTCCGCGAGGCCGGCATCGACTGGCCCCGCACGACGGCGTGGGGCGAGGGCGGCTACTACTCCCGCATCTTCCTGAACGTCGAGGGCCGCGAGCCCGAGGGCACCGTGCCGGCGGCGGACTACGAGCGCGTCCGGGACGACCTCGCCGAGCGCATCGCGGCGATTCCCGACGAGAACGGGAGCCCGCTCGGCACGCGCGTCCACGTCCCGGAGCGGGTCTACGAGCAGGTGAACGGCGTCGCCCCCGACCTGATCGTCCACTTCGGCGACCTCTACTGGCGCTCGGTCGGCACGGTCGGCGGCGACGAGGGCATCCACACGTTCGAGAACGACACCGGCCCCGACGACGCAAACCACGCCCAGGAAGGCCTCTTCGTCCTCACCGCTCCCGGCGTCCCGCCGGGGCAGCGCGAGGGCGCCCACCTCCTCGACGTGGCGCCGACGGCGCTCGAGCTCCTAGGCCTCGACGTGCCCGCGTCCATGCGCGGGACGAGCCTGCTCCGCTAGGCGCGTCTTCCTAGCCGATCGCGCGCCAGGAGACGAGCTCGTGGCCGAGCTCGCGCGCCCCTGCGGCCAAACGACCTGCGCTCTTCCGCTCGTCGTCCCGCCAGCCGTCGGGGCCCGGATGGACGCCCACCTCGAGCGTCGCGCCGGGGAGGTCTCCCACCCGGCGCAGGAGCTCGTCCGCCCAGCCCAGGTCGCCCGTGCTCGCCGGCATGTAGAAGTGGTCCGTCGTCCGGAAGGCTCGGCGGAGCGGGCGCCGCCAGAGCGAGCCGACCCAGTAGGTCGCGCCGAGGAACGGACGGCTCAGGTACACGTCCTGGACCGTGCGGACGCGGTCGATCCCGAACCGCGGGAGCACGCGCTCGAGCGCCGTGCGGAAGGGCGCCAGCTTGTGCAGGTGCCGGTGGGAGTCGACGTGCGAGATCTCGACGCCGCTCTCCCGGACGAGCGCGAGCTGCGCCGAGACCTCCCGCTCGATCTCGGCGACCGGAAGCCGCCGGGCGAGCGCCCGCAGGCGCACCGGCCTCGCCCGCGGGAAGCGCCCGGAGCCGTCCACGAGGCCGGGAACGTCTTCCGGGTCGGCGGCGCAGCGCTCGCCGCCGCCGCCGACGAAGGTCAGATGGACGCCGAAGCTGGCGTCCGCGCGGCCGCGGGCGTAGGCGAGCGCCTCGTCCGCGGCCGGCATGGTGGGCATGATCGTGGCGCTCGTCAGCGCCCCCTGCTCGAACGACTCGATCGTCGCCCCGACCGTCTCGGCCGAGGCGCCGAAGTCGTCGGCGTTCACGACGATCTGCACGCGGAGCGCTTCCCGGACGCCCGGCTCAGCCGGCGCGCATGTCGACGGCGGGCGGCGAGAGCCCGCGGACGCGGAAGCCGATCGCGACGATGATGAAGAAGAAGAGCGTGCACTGCACGAAGTAGAGGGCGTCGAAAACCGCCATGCTCGCGCCGAAGCCGGCGGCCGAGACGCTGCAGGCGACGAGGAGGTCGCTCGGCTGGCCGAGCCGCCGGCGGGCGGCGCGAGCGAGCTTCAGGACGCCCCCCCAGACGAACCAGACGACGGCGACGAATCCGAGCAGACCCGTCGTCACGACCGTGTTCAGGTACTGGTCGTCGAAGATCAGCTCGGGCTCCTCGGCGGCCTCCGCGCCCAGCGGTGCGTCGCTGGGCACCGTCTGCTCGCCGATGCCGATCCCGACGAGCGGCGAGCTGCGCCAGAGCTCCAGCCCGGGGCCGAGGTCCGCGACCCGGCCGGACCCCGTCTGCCCGGCGCGGTCGTCGAGCGACGTGACGAGCCCCTCCTCGGGGAAGAAGGCCTTGTAGATCCCGCCCATCGCGCCCGGCGCGAGGAAGTGGACGACGAAGGGGAGCAGGAGGAGCAGCGGCCAATAGCGGACCATCGCCCTGCCCCTGAGGAAGACCGCGACGAGAACCATCGCGACGATCATCACGACCGTCGTGCGGGAGACCGTCGCGAGCGCCCCTGCGGCGCAGACGATGGCCGCACCGAGCCACAGCCGCGACCGCAGCACGGTCGCCGCCCGCCCCGCGAGGTAGATGGCGAGCGGGACCATCATGAGCAGCGCCACGCTGAGCGCGATCGGGTGCTGCGCCGAGGCGTAGACGCGGATCAGCCCGCCGCGGGCCGCGTCCACCTCCCGCGGGTGGTAGTCGAGCAGCGGGATCCACTGGTGGAGGTGCTCGAAGACGTTGTAGGAGAAGCGCGAGTCGTAGAGCGCCGTCACGGCGACGACCGCCGCGCCGAAGACGAGCGCACGCACGAGCTTGTCGATCGCCGGCATCGAGTCGAGCGTCGACGTGACGAGCAGGTAGACGATCACGAAGCTGAGGAAGTAGGAGAGGGACTTGAGCGCCTCCGGCTCTCCGGTTCCGGCGTTGACCTCTTCGAAGTTGACGATCTGGGTCGTGAACAGGACCGCGCTCAAGAGGATGAGGGAGTACGCCTGCCCGTGGGCGGAGAGGTGCGACCGGCCTCCGATCAGGCCGACCAGCCACGCGAAGACGAGCAGGAGCAGGAAGAGCCGGTACGGCTCCAGGTTGAAGGGCAGGTTGACCGGCAGCGAGTAGGTCTTGATGGGCACGAACCAGACGAGCAGGGCGAGCGAGGCGGCCATGTTCGCCCACGTGAAGACGGGGACGGCCGTGTCCCGCACGGCAAGCAGGCAGGCGAGGAGGAGCACGAGCGCTCCGCCGATCGTGGCCCGCGCTCCGAGCGGGATCGTGCCCAGGAAGGCCAGGCCGCCGAAGGCGGCCAACGCCAGCGGCACCCCGCGGCGCGCCGCAGACGGCTGGCTGTAGGACGAGACGGCGGGCTCCTCCCGCTAGACGCGGGCCTTGGAGCGCCTGCGCTCCGGCTCCGGGCTCGCCTCGACCAGCTCGGCCTCCTCGGCCGGCTCCGGGACGGTGCGCCAGCGGCGGGGGAGCCGGAGGCCGAAGGGGAAGAGCCGATCCAGAAGGATGGCGAGGGCGACGAACGCGGCGGCGACCACGACGAAGAGCATGAGCGGCAGGCTGAGCGAGGCGCCGCCGGACGAGATGGCGCCGTCCGGCTGCTGGATCTGCTGCAGGATGATGCGCTCCTGCCGGCTCAGGCCCGCCTCGTCCTGCGTCCGGTCCATGTACTCGAGGAAGGCGTCGACGGTGGCCTGCGTGATCTCGACGGCGCCTGAATACGTGGCCGCGTGGCCGTAGACCTCGACGACCGGAACCTGCGAGAGCTCGAACCGGCTCGGCGAGTTGACCTCGTAGATCGCCCGCGTCGTGACCGAGCCCGGCAGCGGGCCGTGCAGCTCCTGCCGGAGCCGCGAGACCTCGTCCGACTCGATCAGGATCGGATAGAGGTTCGCGGTCGTGATCAGCGTGCCGATGTCCGGCGCGCCCGCGAACTCCTGCGTCGTCTCGCCTTCGTCCGTCGGCAGCTCGCGGGTGACCGTGGTGCGGAAGTAGGGCGCCTCGTTGCTCGTGACGAGCAGGCGGGCGGACGACGTGTAGGTGACCTGCGCGCGCTTCTCCAGCGCGGGGGGCACGGAGCCCAGGTCGATCCTGTAGACGGCGGCGATCGCGGCGATGGCCGCGACGCCGAGGCCGAGGAGGAGCAGCCACCAGAAGCGCCGCAGCGCGCGGACGTACTGGTTCCCCGCCAGGAGCGGCGACTTGACGACCGAGAGCCCGCCGTCCCGGGCACCCGTCTGCGGCGCACCGCAGCGGGCGCAGAAGCGTGCGCCTTCGTCGATGTCATGGCCGCAATTCAGGCAGTGCATCCCAGTCTCGTTCCCGTGGCTACGCCGAGAATCGGGTCCACTCTCCGACCGTCGGCATGTCTGAGTGTAGCTCGCTCGAACGGACCCGTCTCATCCTTTTCGGCTAGGTCGCGGGGGGTCCGGAGCCTAGGCGTCCGGGGGAGGCGGCTCGGGGCGCCCGGGCGGGCCGGCGGGCCCGCGGACGGCCATCAGGCTCTTCGTCAGCCCGAGGACGCGCTCCCGGTGGATCGTCGCGTCCGGGAAGAGGCGGCGGAGGTCGGAGGCCGACAGGAGCGTCGTCTCGTACCACTCCCCCTTCTTCCGCCAGCCCATCGTGAACCGCTTGTTGAGCGCGCGAAGCGCCCGCTCCGGCAGGAAGTGCACGAACGGCATCTGGTAGTGCGGCTCGATCGGGAACCAGCGGTTCGGGGTCTGCACGAAGTAGCGCTCGCCGACGCGGCGGATCTCCCTCGCGAAGACGGGCTGCAGCCCCTTCGGGACGTGCTCGATCACCGAGTTCGAGAAGACGATCGGAAACGAGCGGTCGTCGAAGGGGAGCTGCGTGCCGTCGGCGCGCTGGACGGTGACGTTCTCGCCCTGGAGCCAGTCGCGCTCGTCCGTCTCGAGGTCGACGGCGACGATCGGGTTGGTGGCGTTGAAGCGCTCGAGCGCCGACCCCTCGCCGGCGCCGACATCGAGGATCCGCTCGTCGGGGCGCACCGCGCAGAGGTCCACGAAGAGCTCGTACCGCTGCTCGCGCCAGCGGCGGATCGTGTCGCTCCGCTTCGCCCAGGCGCGGAGCCGGTCGCCGAGGCTCACCTCGCCCCCGTGCCGGTCACGTCGGCGCACGACGGGTCGTCGCGCGGGAGCACGCGGACGTCGGAGCGCACGAGCTCCTCCGCCTCCGGCTCGATCCGGATCGCCCGGAAGCGGCCCTCGCAGACGGTGGTGTCGCGCGCGCCGGAGCGGAGCGAGTCGGCGTAGAAGAGCGTCTGCGCCGTGTTGGGGCCGAGGATGCAGCCCTCGCAGACGATATCGGTCGGAAGCGAGGCGCCCTGGCCTCCCTTGGCCAGGAAGAAGTTCGAGTTGCCGAGGCAGTCGACGCGGAGGTTCCGGAACGTGATGGCGCTTCCGCCCATGACCTGGATCCCGTCCTGGTGGTACTCGCCGGCGACCTCGTGGCACTTGACGTAGCCCGACTCGATCACGAGATCGTGGGCGACGTCTCCCTGGTTCTGGACCTTGATCCCGTCCGCGGTCCACGTCTCGACCTCGATTCGCCCGATGCGCCCCGTGCAGTTCGTGGCGAGGCTGATCGCGTCCTGCACCGGCGTCCGCATCGTCACGCGCACGAGGTCGAGGTCGACGGGCCCGGTGCAGCGGAAGGCACGGTTCTCGAGCACCCTGGTCTTGCCCGGGTCGGCAGACATCTCCTCGTCTCCGGACTCGTCCGACGACGAGTCCCCCATGCAGGCCGTCAGGAGGAGGACGGCGCAGGCGAGCGCGAGCGCCAGCCCCGGGGCGAGCCTCGGGCGGCGCCGCAGCGCCCGAATGTGTACGACCCCTCGTCTGCGCAAGCCTGGAACGACCTTAGCAGGGAGCCGCAAGCGGCTCAGCGAGCCGGCGCGGCCACGAGCGAGGCAGCGTGGTCGAAGAAGGAGGTCACGTAGGGCACGACGGCGTCGAGGATCTCGGCCTGCTCCCCGGGCGGAAGGCCGTCGAAGGTCGTCAGCGGGCCGCCGGCGACCGTACGCAGCTCGAACCGCTCCCGCTGCTCCTCCGGCAGGCGCGCGACCGCGCTCTCGATGCTCTGCTGGGCGCGGGCGCCGAAGTGGTCCTCGTGCGCGCTGCGCCCGCCGTAGAGGAACACGAGACGGACGCGGTCCAGATGCGTGAACGCCCCTACGAAGCGGGACGACGGCTTGCGCGCCCCGAGCGCACGGCGGAGCGGTGCCACGACGGTCCGGCGGAGCAGCGCGTTCGAGCGGATGAAGGCTCCGACGCGGCGGTCGCGCACGCGGCGGCTCATGCGGCCGAGACCGCCCACGTCGAGGACGGGCGGGGCGAGGCAGACCGCGCCGACGCAGGCAGGATCCTCGACGAGCGCCAGGGCGACCCGGCTGCCGTAGCACGTGCCCACCTCGGCGAACGGCCTCACCCCGAGCGCGTGGCGGGCCACGTCCAGGACCGCACGGGCCTGGGCGGTCGCGGCGGCGATCTCGGCGGGATTCCACTGCGAGACGAGGCCGGGGCTGTCCCCCGAGCCGGCGTAGTCGAGCCGCGCCGACGCGAGGCCGTGGCCGGCCAGGCGCTCGGAGAGCCGCGCCGAGAGCGTCGAGCCGATCGCGTTGTGGCGGCCGGTTCCGGCGAGCAGGAGCACGACGCCGCGCGGCTCCTCGTCCGGGGCGGTCACGACGGCGGCGACGCGGTCGGTGCCCGCCTGGACGAACACGGGGAACTCCCTCATGCCGCGGCTGCCGTGGCGGCCCCGGCCAGCGCCCACTCGGCGACCGCCGCCGCCACCTTGCCGTCGAGCTCGAGCCGCGTGTCGTGCCGGAGGAGGCCGGCGTCCCGGTAGTAGTACTCGCCCAGCGGGGCGTAGAGCGGATCGGGGATCCCGGTCACCGTGACGTCGCCCCCGAGCTCGCCGAGGCGCTCGCGGAGCTTCGCCGCGCCCGGGCCCGGCTCGCCCGAGGGCGAGATGCCGAGGACGAGGGAGCGCCCGGCGAAGGACCGGAGCTCCGCGGTCAGGTCGACGGCCGAGACGGCGTCGAACGCCTCCTGCGTGAGCTGGAGCCCGCGAATGGAGACGCGGCCGGTGGCGGCGAGCTCACGCTTCGGGCCCTCGGCGTCGCCTCCGCCCTCCTCGCCCATCAGGGTCGCCACCGCCTCGCGGCGCAGCAGCTCCCGGGCGTACTGGCGGCCCCGCACGGCCGGCTCGACGAGCACGAGGGCGGGCGCGCCGAGGCGCTCGGCCGCGAGGGCCGCGATCGTGCCTCCGAAGAGCGTCCCGAGGAGCCCGACACCGCCGGCGCCCCGGCGGCGGAGCAGCTCGACGGCCTCCTCGAGCTCCGCGAGCCGCGTCGGCAGCGAGATCTCGCCGTGGAGCGGGTGGACGTCCGGCCGGATCCGCGCCACCTCGAAGCCGGAGGCGGCCAGCCGGCGCGCGACGAGCGCCTCGAGGCGGCGGAGGTTCCCCTGCTCCGGGCCGATCGTCGGGCAGATCGCCCAGGCGAGCGGGCGCCGCTCGCCGAGTGGGCCGGCGAGGAGCGCGAAGGCGCCGCCCGGACCGAGCCGCCGCTCGGCGAACTCCTCGAAGAGCCCCGCCTCCGTGTCCTCGTAGCGGCGGAGCGCCGTGAGCGTGTCGCTGCTGGACGCCATCCCGGGTAGCCGTTTATATACGAAGCCTCCGGGGACCTCGATGGATTTCGACCTGACCGAAGAGCAGCGCGCCCTGCGGGACTCGATCCACGAGTTCGCGCGCCGCGAGCTGAACGACGACGTCGTCGAGCGCGACAAGAGCGG
>JAICGP010000004.1 GCA_025923055.1 Thermoleophilia bacterium | reverse complement strand
GGAGGTTCCTGTGGATGACGCCGACCCCGCCCTCCCGGGCGAGCGCGATCGCCGTCCTCGCCTCCGTGACGGTGTCCATGGCCGCGGACACGATCGGGACCTCGAGCGCGATCGAGCGCGTCAGGCGCGTGCGGGTGGAGACGTCGCCCGGGAGCACCGCCGACTCGGCGGGCACGAGCAGGACGTCGTCGAAGGTGAGGCCCTCCTTGGCGAACTTGCGCTCCAGGGCGAGCAGTCGCTCGACCTCGTCCTGACGCAGCTCCACGCTCACCTTCCGGCGATCGTAGCAGCGGGGTCTGCCGTCCTCAGAACGGTTTCTACCCGGGAACGTGCTCGATGCGCTCGACCTGGACGAGCGGCGCGAGGCGGCTCGCCTCGCGGGGATCGAAGCGCCCCGGGCCCGCCTCGAGCACCGACGCGGTGCCGGCCGCGACGGCGGCGCGGACGGCGTCGTCGAACGATCGGCCGGAGACGCGCGCGGCGAGGAAGCCGGCCAGGAACGTGTCGCCGGCGCCGACCGTCGACACCGGCTCGACGCGCGGCGCCTCCGCCCGCACGCGAATCTCGGTCCTGTCCTCGCGGAGGAGCGCGTAGCAGCCCGTCTCCAGCGTGATGAGGACGTTGCGGGCGCCGAGCTCGGCGATCTCGTCGAGCCCGGCGGCGAGGTCCTCCTCGTCGACGAACTCGTGCCCGACGAGCGCCTCGGCCTCCTGCTGGTTGGGCGCGACGAGGTACGGCTCCGCCTCGACCGCGAGCCTGAGCGCCTCACCCTCCGTGTCCACGACGGCGAGCAGCTGGCGCCGGTTGAGCTCGCGGACGAGCTCGCCGTAGATTCCCGGGTCGACGGCCCGTGGCAGCGACCCGGCCAGGACGACGAACTCGGCGCGCTGGGCGAGGTAGGCGAGCTTCTCACGCAGGATCTCGAGCTCCTCCTCCCCCACCTCCGGCCCCCACTCGTAGATCTCGCTGTAGGCGTTCGACGTCGGGTCGAGCACGGCGATGGACGTGCGTGACTCGCCCCGGATGCGGACGAAGTCGTTGAGGACGCCCTCGTTCGTCAGCTCCTCGACGATCAGGGTCCCCGTCCGCCCGCCCGCGAGGCCGGTGCAGACGACCGGCGCGCCGAGCGCCTTGACGGCGCGGGCGACGTTGATCCCCTTGCCGCCCGCGCTCGGGAACCCGAAGCTCGCCCGGTGGCGCTGGCCTGGCTGGAAGTTGGGAACGACGAGCGTCCGGTCGATCGCCGCGTTGAGGGTGACGGTGACGATCATCCGACTGGGTACGGAGAAGGCACCGGCCCCGATCCTAGCCGAGCCGGTGGCTTCACACGGCCCAGCGGCGGTAGAGCGCGAGCGAGCGCGGGCCGAGGCGCGTCTCGACGGCCGCGACGACGACGTCGTCGGCGCGGAGCCCCTCGAGGATCTCGGCCCGGACCGCCGCGCGGACGCCGTCGTCCTCGCTTCCGGCCAGCTCCTCGAGCACCGCATAGCCGCGGTCGAGGGCCGCGGCCTCCGCGGCGTCGGCCTCGAGGCGGACCGCTTTCCTCTGCAGCCGCAGCAGGTAGCGGCCGAGCGCGCCGGTGGCTGCTCCGGGGGCGTCCAGGTCGCTCGCCACCTCCTCGACCTCCGGCGACTCGGCGAAGCCGGGCACCTCGCGGAGGAGGTAGGCCGGCAGGCCCTCGTCCGCGGCCGGGTCGCGCGCCTGGCCCGGCATCAGAGCCCCGGGACGACGGCGGCGAGCAGGTCGCCCGCCTCGTCCAGGGCACGGTCCGCGTACCAGCCGACACGGTCGCCGAAGGACGGCGCCTCGACGTCGCGGGCGGCCACGAGGTCGCTCCGCACGACGACGCGGTCGCCGTCGGTGACGACGACCTCGCCGAGCTTCTGGCCACGCCGGACGGGCAGCTCCACCATCCCGGGCGCCGCGATCCGCTCGACGAACGTCGTCCCGCTGCCGAGCCGGACGACCCGGGAGGCACCCTCGGCGGCGACGAGCCCGAGGCGCTCCTCAGAGAAGGGGACGGCGGCCGTCGCGTAGCGCTCGCCCTCGCGGACGAGGGTGAAGCGGGCGTACTGGTCGAAGCCCCACTCCAGGAGCTGAGCGAGGTCCGCGTTGCGCTCCGAGCGCGAAGGGCTGCCGAGGATGACCGCGTACAGGAGCGTGCCGCGGCGGCGCGCGGCGGCGACCTCGGCCCAGCCGGCCCGATCCGTGTGCCCCGTCTTGACCCCGATCAGGCCGGGAAAAGTCCAGAGCAGGTCGTTCCAGTTGCGGAACGAGCGGTTGCCCACGCGCATCGTCCGCGTGCGCGCCAGCTCCCGGACGAGCGGCTCGCGCATGGCGATCCGGGCGAGCTCGAACACGTCCTCGGCGGTGGAGTAGTGCCCGCGCCGGTCGAGCCCGTCCGGCCTGACGAAGCGGGTGTCGTCGAGGCCGAGCTCGGCGGTCTCGTCGTTCATGAGCCGCACGAAGCGCGCGACGTCGCCGTCGCCGACGTGTGCGGCCAGCGCGAATGCGGCGTCGTTGGCGCTCTGGACGAGCGCGGCCGCGAGCAGGTCGCGGACGCGCAGCTCCTCGCCCGGCACGAGGAAGATCGAAGAGCCTCCCTGACCGACGGCCTGCGGCGCCACGGTCACCACCTCCCGCGGCCGCGCGCGCTCGAGCGTCACGAGAGCGGTCATCAGCTTCGTGATGCTCGCCATCGGCAGCCGCCGGTCGGCGTTCTCGGCGTAGAGGACGTCGCCCGTGCGCCCGTCGGCGACGAGGACCGCCTTCGCATCCACGGGCGGCGGCGTCGAGGCGGACGCGGACGCCGCCGCGAGCGCGAGGACGAGCGCGGCAAGGACGAGGACGACGCGTCGCTGCACGGGATGCAGGCTATAACTCGTCACGATGGGCGACGAGCGCGAGACGAGACCGGCCCCGGTGCGGGGCGTCGAGCGCTCGCTGACGGTGCGGCTCGGCGATCTCGGCGGGTTCGACCTGCGGCCGACCCGCATGTTCGTGTGGGGCGGGCGCGAGCGCGAGGCGACGGAGCGCGTCCTCCCCCTCGGCAGCGCGCCACGCAGCCTCCAGATTCCGCGACGGCCGCGCGAGGTGCGCGCGGGGAGCGTCGAGGTGCGGACGGTCGGCAACCCGTTCATGACCATTGCGCTCGCCGGCGTCCACGCCGCGCGCAGGCTCCGCGCTACGCGCGCGGACGAACGCGGATCCGCTGGCCCGGGCTGAGCGCGAGCGGGTCGATCCCGGGGTTCAGCTCGAGGAGCTCGTCGACCTCGATCTCGAAGCGCGCCGCGATCGACTCGAGAGTATCTCCGCGGCGCACCCGGTAGAAGCGGCGCCCGCGCGGCGGCTCCGTCTCGGTGGTGGCGTCGCGACCGCCCGTCTCGGTCGGAGCGGTGTCCACCGCCCCGGTC
Source organism: Thermoleophilia bacterium (assembly GCA_025923055.1). GTDB lineage: Bacteria > Actinomycetota > Thermoleophilia > Gaiellales > Gaiellaceae > JAIBJN01. Next base: position 34,880 of record JAICGP010000004.1, on the reverse strand, counting down.
CCGGTCCCCGGAGCGCTGTCGACGTCCTCGAGACCCCGCTGGACGAGCACGACGAGCACGGTGGCGGCGACGAAGAACGCGACTGGAGCGGCCAGGCGGGCGGCCCAGACCCGCACGCGCTCGGGATTCACCACCCGGACACCGCCCAGACCTCGTTGCGCAGCCGCGCGGCCTCGGCGGCAGCCGCCTTGCGCCAGTCGGCGCCTGCCACGCGGAAGGCGTAGATGACCGAGCGCGAGACCGGCACGAGGGCGCTCGCAGGGCCGCTCGTAAACGCGCGCGCCACGTCCGCCGGCGTCGCTCCCTGCGCGCCGATCCCCGGCAGGAGCAGGATCGCCTGCGGCATGAGGCGGCGCGCCTCGCCGACGGCGCGCGGGTAGGTCGCGCCGACGACGGCGCCGACGCTCGAGAGCCCGCGCTCGCCGACGAGGTCCCGCCCCCACTCGGCGACCAGCTCCGCGACCTGGTGCCACACGCGCCGTCCGTCGGAGAGCGCCGCGTCCTGGACGTCCGCGCTGCCGGCGTTCGAGGTCTTCACGAGGCAGAAGATGCCGCTGCCCGACCGCCGGCACGCGGCGACGAACGGCTCGATCGAGTCGCTCCCCAGGTACGGGTTGACCGTGAGCGCGTCGACGGGAGGCCTCGCGTCGTCCCGGCTCTCGAGGTAGGCGTCCGCGTACGCGCGCGCCGTCGAGCCGATGTCGCCCCGTTTCCCGTCCGCGACGACGAGGAGGTTCGCTGTGCTCGCGTACTCGCACACCTCCTCGAAGGCGCGGAGGCCGTCGGCGCCGATGGCCTCGAAGCAGGCGAGCTGCGGCTTCACTCCCACGACGTACGGAGCTACGGCGTCGATCAGTCCGCGGCAGAAGCGCGCCACCGCATCGGCGGCCGCCCCCCGGCTCAGGTGGACGTCGCCCCGCAGCTCGACGGGCAGGAGCTCGGGACGCGGGTCGAGACCGACGAGGAGCTGGCTTCGCTTGCTGTCGACCGCGTCCGCGACGCGGTCGCCGAACGTCGTCGCGACCGCGGTCGCGCGCCTCGCCGCCTCGACCTCCTGCGCCATGGAAGGAGCTTAGTGGGCGTGTCCGCCGGAGCAAGCTAGGCGGCCAGGCGCCGCGCGCGCAGCGCGGCGAGGATCGCCTCTTCCTCGAGCGGCGCCACGGCCAGCTCGGGAGGCGGCCGCCGCAGGAACGTGCCCAGAAGGAGGAGCACCTCGGCGTCCTCCGGCGCGAGCGACGGCTCGGCCGCGCGCGCGGCGGCGAGGCCCGCGCGAAGCTCGAGCGCCGCCCCGGCTCCCGGCGGCAGCGTGCGCGTCTCGACGACGCGGCCCGCGGAGACGAAGGCCGCCCACGTGAAGCCCGGCTCGGACGCGGGCGCGAGCAGGCACGCCCGCGTCGCCCGCAGGCGCTCGAGCGCCGCCAGCTCCCCGACCACACGCTCGAGGGCCCGGATGCGGTCGCGCAGGCGCGCGGCATCCTCGTAGCGCAGGGATTCCGAGAGGTCGCGCAGGCGGCGGCGAAGGCGCGGGAGCGGCCCGCCGCCGAGGAGTCCCGCGAGCTCGTCCTCGCTGGCACCCTCCAGCGCCCGCGCCGCCCGCTCGGCGCGCCGGCGGCTCCCGACCGGCCCGAGTGGCCCGGGCTGCGAGGAGACGACGACGCGGTCGCCGCGCAGCCGCAGGTAGACGCCCGCTCCGGCTCGCCTGCCGCGTGCGTTCGCGGGCGGCCTCAGCTCGCGGATCAGCCGCAGCTCCTCGAGGGCCGCCTCGACCTCGGAGCCGAGGACACGCCACTCGACGCGGTCGACGGCAGCGAGGGCGGCCTCGACGGCCGGCCGCTGGCGCTCGGACCGGAAGTACGACCGCAGCCGCGCCCGCAGGTCCCGTGCGCGGCCGACGTAGAGCGCCTGCCCGTGGGCGTCGCGAAAGACGTAGACGCCCGGCCGGCACGGGGCGCCGAAGACGAGGGACCGCTTCTCGTACACGCGTCGACGGCGCGGCGCGGCGAGCTCGACGAGGTCGGCGACCGTCAGCGCGCCCCGCTCCTGCGCCAGGCCTATGAGCGCCACGAGGATCTCGGCCGTCGCCTGCGCGTCGGGAAGCGCCCGGTGGCACGGGCGGACGGACGTCCCGAAGAAGTGGGCGAGGGAGGCGAGGCCGACGCGCGCCACCCGGCCGCCGAGCAGGCGGCGGGCGAGCCCGACGGTGTCGACGACGGGCGCGGCGAGCCGCCGTCCGGTGAGGAGCTCGACCTCGCGGTCGAGGAAGGCGACGTCGAAGCGGGCGTTGTGAGCGACGAGGACGGCCCGCTCACCCGCGAAGCGGAGGAAGCGCGAGACGGCGGGCCCGGGCCGCGGCGCCCCGGCGAGGTCCCGGTCGACGAGACCCGTCAATCCCGTCACGACCCGGGGGAGCGGGACGCCGGGGTCGACGAACGTCTGGAACGTCCCGGCCGGAAGCAGCGCCTCGACTCGGACGGCCCCGATCTCGCAGATCGCCGCGCGGGCCGGCCGCAGACCCGTCGTCTCGAGGTCGACGACGACGAAGCGGGCGGCCTCGAGCGGCAGGTCGCTCCCCGGCGGCGTGGCCAGTCCGACGCAGTGGCCGCGCCACGCGAGGCGCGCGTCACCCGTGACGACGTCCTCGAGCAGGCTGCGGGCGAGGGCGGCGGGTGCGTGCGCGAGCGCGAAGAGCGCGCGGGCGGCGTCCTCCACCGGCACGGGCCCCCGCCGCTCCTCGACGAGCTCGACGAGCCGGTCGGCCGCATCGAAGGCCAGTTGCATGATTACACGATGACACGAACATATGTTCGTGGCAAGGAACCTCCCCCGTCCTCGGTTGCGCCGGAGGAGGGATGGCGCCGCCTACACCGACAGGCTCGATTCGACCACCGCGAGCATCCAACTCGACGCCCCGTTGGGGAGCCGGCGATTGGTGGATCCGAGCGGCGGGCGGCCGACCCCGCCACTCACACCTGAGGCGCGTGCTCGCCTCTAGTCCTGCGCGAAGGACGCAGACACGTACTTCGGGACGACCATCGCCCAGGCGTTGAGGACGAGCTCGCGCATCTCCTCCTCGTCGATGGCGGCGAGCCGGACACAGGCCCAGTGGAAGCGCAGGTCGGACCCCCGGGGGAGCATGAACTTCTCCGGCTCGTTCTCGACGAGGGCCTGACGCCACTCCTTCGGGAATCCGAAGCCCATGACCGTCTCGTCCTCGGAGAAGGCGACGAAGACGATCTGCCCGACGCGGAACTTGACGCGCCCGCGGACGAGGACCTCGTAGGCCCGAGGCAGCATGCGCACGTAGGCGCGCACGTCCTCGACCGTCACTCCGAGCGGGCGCTCGCCCATCGGCGCAACTGTACGGCGAGGGCCGCGTCGCGCGGCCCTCGCGTCAAACCCTAGGGAAGGAGAAGGGGGCTAGCGGAGCGCCTGCTTGAGCTGGCTGCCTGCCGAGAACTTGGGGACAGTGGCCGCCGGGATCTGGACGCGCTCGCCCGTGCGGGGGTTGACGCCCTGGCGCGCGGCGCGCGCCTGCGGGGAGAACTTGCCGAAGCCGGTGAAGGACACCGAGTCGCCCTGCTTCAGCGCCTCGGTGATGGAGTCGAGGAACGCGTCGACTGCCTTGGACGCGTCACGCTTGGAGAGCCCACTCCTGTCCGCCACCTTGTCGATGAAGTCGGCTTTCGTCACTAGCCACTCCTTCCGTCCTGTTCGCTGACTCTGGAAATCGGCGGACACCCTAACAGAGCGATCAGATAACGCAAGCAACCATGCGGGTTTCCGGGTGTTTTCGAACTCATTGGGAATGACTGCCTCGCTGCCGGGGTGCGCTGCGCGTGCGCGGCAAGGACGCAGGGTGCTCGTCGCCGGAGGCTACGGGAGCGACCGAGGACGCGGAATCGCTCCGTCCGGCGCGGCCCTAGGTCGCCAGGACCTCGCGCGCGCGAAAGAGGGCATGCAGCCGGACCGCCTTGCGGGCGAGCTCGTCGGCGCCTCCCTCCTCCCGGTCGACGACGCAGATCGCGGCCCGGCAGTCGAGCCCGGCGGCGCGCAGCGCGTCCACTGCCGCCGCCGCCGCACCCCCCGACGTGACGACGTCCTCGACGAGGCAGACCTCCTCTCCGGCGGCGAACTCGCCCTCGAGCAGGCGCTCCGTCCCGTAGTCCTTCGCGGCCTTGCGGACGATCAGGAACGGGAGCCCCGAGGCGAGCGACGCGGCGGCCGCGAGCGCGATGGCGCCGAGCTCGGGCCCCGCTAGACGGACGGCCTCGGGCGCGACCTCGCGGACGCGGGCCGCCAGCCGCTCGCCGAGCGCCGCGAGGAGCTCGGGCCGCGTCTCGAAGCGGTACTTGTCCAGGTAGTAGCGGGAGCGCTTGCCCGACCGGAGGACGAAGTCGCCCTCGAGGTAGGCGTGCTCGCGGATCCGCCGGGCGAGCTCGGCGTCCGTCACCGGGGGTTAGCCCCGGGCCTGCTCGAGCGCCCGCCGCGCGATCGGGAGGAGGCGCGCGGCCTCCTCCGAGCCCTCGTCGAACGTGACCGCCGAGCCGTCCGCGAAGTAGACGTCCACGTGCTCGCGCCCCTTGCCCGCGCGCCGGCGCCAGAGCGCCGCCGCGCCGAGCAGCGAGCCGACGGCGACGAGGAAGCCGGCGAGCCTACGCATCGCCCTCGACCGCCTCCTCGTCCTCCTTCTTCTTGCGCCGCCGCGCGCCGGACGCGGCCTTCTTCGCCGCGACGGGCTCCTCGGCCGCCATGCGCAGGCAGGTCTTGAGGTCGTAGAAGACCAGCCCCGCCGTCGGGTCGCGCCCGGTGACGGCCGCGACGAGCCGCTCCTCGTCCCGGACGACGAAGAACGAGGCGTCCGGCAGCGCCGCCTCCACCTGCGTGGGGTCGCCGGCGGGACCGCGCGCCGCCTCGAGCAGCGCCAGCGCCTCCCGCGCGACGGCAGCGGCATGGGCCTCGTCGGCGAGCGTCGAGGCGAGCACGGTGCCGTCCGCCCGGGCGAGCACGGCCGACTCGATCTGCGCCGAGATCTCGACGAGATCGGCAAGCGCCTGCGGAGCGTCCACGGCCGGCAAACCTAACACACGACCTCAGAACCCGATTCGGACTAAGGAGGTGGCCACCGGGCCATCACTCCGACCCGGGTTCTTAGACTCCTCCTGCCGTGCACGACGTCGTCCGCAAGTTCCTCGCCGACCGCGGCACGCACCTCGCGGCGATGATCGCCTACTTCGCGATCCTCGCCTTCGTCCCCCTGCTCTTCCTCGCCCTCTCGCTGATCGCGCTCGCCGGGGAGCAGGACGAGTCGAGCTACCTGATCGAGGAGCTCCGGCGAGTCTTCCCCGAGACCTCGATCGAGAACCTCCTCGACGTCGTCACGGAGATCCAGGAGCAGGCGGCCGAGCTGTCGGTGATCGGAGGGGTGGGACTGATCTGGGCAGCGCTCGGCTTCTTCAGCGTGCTCGAGTCCGCCTTCAACATCGTCTACGGCCTCCCGAACCGGCCGTTCATCCGCCAGAAGTCATTCGTCCTCCTGCTGACGGCAGCGTTCCTCGTCGTCCTCTTCGTCGCGCTCGTGATCGGGTCCTTCGGCGTAGCGCTCGTCGAGCGCGCCGGCGTCGCGGAGGGCGCGCTCTCCTACGTCTACGCGCTCCTCGTCTCGACCGCGCTCCTGATCGGCCTCACGTGGGCGCTCTACCGGCTGCTCACGAACACCCCGCTCACCTGGCGCGAGACGCTGCCGGGGGCGCTCTTCGCGGCCGTGCTCCTGCAGGCGAGCTTCCAGGTGCTCCCCGTCTTCGTGCGGCTCTCGGCCGAGCTCGCCGCCCTGCGGGCGTACGGGAGCCTCGTGCTCCTGCTCGTGTGGCTCTACCTGATGGCGAACGTGCTCGTGCTCGGCGCCGAGGTCAACTGGTGGCTCGGCCGCGGGCGCACGGCTCGAGGGGACGGCGAGGAGGCGCCGGGAGTCGCCTAGCTACCGCTCTGAGCGTCCTCCGTCGCCTGCACCCGCTCCTCGAGGCACTCGAGCACCTTGCTCTCGATGTCCGGATGGTGGTCGATGAGGCTCCGGAACGCCTGCCGGGTGAGCACGAAGAAGCGAAGCGGCGTGGCGGCGGTGACGGTCGCGGTGCGGCGCGCCGATTCCCAGACGAGCGCGATCTCGCCGAAGAACTCGCCGGACGAGAGCCTGCGCAGCGGGGCGCCGTCCTTCGAGACCTCCACCTCCCCGTCGACGATCACGAAGAACTCGGAGCCGAGCTCGCCTTCCCGCGCGAGCACCTTGCCCTCCTCCACCTCGAGATCCTCCGTCACCTTGGCGAGCTCGACGAGATCCCGGCGCGACAGCCGCTGGAACAGCGGTGCGCGGCCGAGCGCGTCCGCCTTCGTGTCGTGCGAGAAGAGCTGCATGTGCGGAATCTACCGCTCCGGCGCCGCGCTGCCTACTGCGGTCGCGAGCTGGGCCGCGGCGGCGGCACGGTGGCTCCGCCGCGCCTTCCAGGCGTCGCCGAGCTCGGCGACCGTGCGCTCCTCCCCGTCGGGGACGAAGACCGGGTCGTAGCCGAAACCGCCGGCGCCGCGCGCCTCCTCGGCGATGCGGCCCGCCAGGGTGCCGCGGCCGCGCCGCTCCTCGAGCTCTGGAGAGAGGGCGACGAGCTCGCAGACGTAGCGGGCCCGCCGGCCGACGCCCGCCACGCCGCGCAGCTCGGCGAGGAGCTTCTCGACGTTCTCCTCGTCGCCGGCGCCGGGGCCTGCGAAGCGCGCCGAGTAGATCCCCGGCCGGCCGGCGAGCCCCACGACCTCGAGGCCGGAGTCCTCGCCCACCGTCCAGCGGCCGGGCCCCGCCGCGGTCCGTCCGAAGAGAGCCTTCGCCCGCGCGTTCTCGTAGAAGGTCGTCCCGGTCTCCTCGGGGAGCTCCGCCGCCGCCGTCGGCTCGAGCTGCCAGCCGGGCAGGAGCACCGAGAGCTCCCGCAGCTTGTGCGGGTTCTTGGAGACGAGCTCGGCGATCACTCGGTCCAGCGGACCGCGACCACGCCCTCGAGCGCGGCCAGGTCGTCGACGAGCCGCGCCTCGGCCGGACCGAGGGGCACCTCGAGCTCGGCTCGCAGGTGCCGGCCGTCCTCGTCGTCCTCGAACTCGACGCGGCTGACGCGCACGCGCCTCGCGTCGACGAGCGCCAGCACGTCGGAGATCGAGTGCTCGCGCGTCAGGTCGATCTCGAGCACGCGCCCCGCACGCCGCAGGCGGGCGAGCGGCGGGCTGCCCTCGAGCCAGCGGAAGGGGCCCAGCCCGACGAGGACGATGCCGGTGGCGATCAGCGCCGCCGAGTAGTAGCCGGCGCCGGCGGCCATCCCTATGGCCGCGACGACCCAGAGGCCCGCGGCGGTCGTCAGCCCGCGGACGGAGAGGCCCTGGCGGATGATGGCCCCCGCCCCGAGGAAGCCGATGCCCGTCACGATCTGGGCGGCGATGCGCGTCGGGTCGAAGACCACCCCCTGCGGGGTCGAGAAACCGAAGTCGCCCCAGCCGTACGCCGACACGATCGTGAAGAGCGCCGAGCCGACGCCGACGAGCATGTGCGTGCGGAGGCCGGCGGCGCGCTCGCGCAGCTCCCGCTCGAGCCCGATCGCGCCCGTGAGGCCGGCGGCGACCCCGAGGCGGAGCAGCACGTCCCACCACTCGAGGTCCGGGATCACGCGACCGCCTTCCGCTGCGAGGCGCCGATCTCGCGGATCCCCGCCGCCGCGAGGTCGACGAGCGCGTCGAGCTCGCCGCGGCTGAAGGGCACGCGCTCCGCCGTCGCCTGCACCTCGACCAGCCGCCCGTCGCCGGTCATGACGACGTTCATGTCCACGTCCGCGGCCGAGTCCTCCTCGTAGTCGAGGTCGAGGCGCGGCTCGCCCTCGACGATCCCGACGGAGACCGCGCCGACGAGCTCGGACGGCTCGGGCAGCCCGGCCCGCTGGGCGCCGAGCGTCAGCGCGACCCAGGCGCCCGAGATCGCCGCGGTCCGCGTGCCCCCGTCCGCCTGGACGACGTCGCAGTCGATCCAGACCGTGCGCTCGCCGAGCGCCTCGAGGTCGTAGACCGCGCGGAGCGAGCGGCCGAGGAGGCGCTGGATCTCCACCGTCCGCCCCTTCTGCCTCCCGGTGCTCGCCTCGCGCTGCGTGCGCCGTCCCGTCGAGGCCGGCAGCATCCCGTATTCGGCCGTGAGCCACCCGCGGCCGCTGCCCGCGAGCCAGCGCGGGACGCCGTCGTCGACGCTCGCCGTGCAGAGTACCCGGGTGAGCCCGAAGGAGACGAGCACCGAGCCGCTCGCCTGCTCGACGAAGTCGGTGACGAACTCGACCGGCCGGAGGGCGTCCGGCGCTCGTCCCTCCCGGCTCATTCCGTCACGCTCTCGGCGCAGTCCGCGCGCCACGCGCGCGGCGTTCCGCTGTAGCCTCGAAGGCGGGTGGTGGGCTGGGGTGCCCCGAAAGAGATAGACGCGAGCAGGGTCACGCGGCCGCCAGCTCGAGCTCGCGGACGGTCACCCGCTCGACCTCCTCGATGGGAAGCTGGAGGAAACGCTCGCCGAGCGTCCGGAACTCCTCGGCAGAGCCCGTCGTGAAAAAGCGCGTCGTGCCCTGCCGGCCGGCTGCGTTCTCGACGCCCTTGCGCTGCAGCGTCTCCGCCACCTCGCGCGCCGTCTCCTCCGCCGAGAAGACGAGCGTCGTCCCCCGCCCGAAGGCGCGCTCGAAGACGCGCCGGATGAGCGGGTAGTGCGTGCAGCCGAGGATGACGGTGTCGACCTCCGCCGCGCGGAGCGGCGCCGCGTACTCCCGCACGGCGGCGTCGAGCTCCGCGCCCACGTCGCCGGCCTCGATCAGCGGCACGAGCCTGGGACACGCGACGGACACGAGGCGAGCGCCGGCGTCGAGGGCGTGCACGACCTCCTCGTAGCGTCCGCTGGCCACCGTGGCCTCGGTTGCGAGCAGCCCGATGCGCCGGCTCCGCGTCGCCTGGACGGCGGCGTGCGCCTCCGGCACGAGCACGCCCACGATCGGCACGGCGAGGGCCTCCTGGAGGCCCGGCAGCGCCGCCGACGTCGCCGCGTTGCACGCGGCCACGATCAGCTTGACGCCGCTCTGCTCGAGGTACGAGGCGATCTCGAGCGCGAAGCGCCTGATCTCCTCGGCCGGCCGCGGCCCGTACGGGCAGCGCGCCCCGTCGCCGAGGTAGAGGAAGTCCTCGTGCGGCATGGTCACGAGGCACTCGTGCAGGACGGTCAGGCCGCCCGCGCCCGAGTCGAAGATGCCGATCGGCCTCGCGTCCATCGGCTCGATTCTAGGGACGGGGGCGGCGACCCCGGTCGAGCGCGGTAGCGTTAGGCCGTGCTCGAGGTCTGGAGCGGCGAGGATCCGTGCGGCGAGGTCGAGGCCTACCTGCACGACGCGGGCTTCTTCGGCGGCGGCGCCGCCGAAGACGCGTTTGCGGACGTCTTCGTCGCCTACGGCAGCTCCCGCTCGCTCCGTCGGGCGCCCTGGCCCGACCCGCCGGAGCCGTGCCGGCTCCCGCTCGCGGCCGCCCGCGTCCGCCGACCGGACGAGCGCCGGCGCGCGCCGGGGCCGTTCCGCGTCGGGGCGTGGGGCCGCTCGTGGGACGACGAGCGCTACGCGGCCGCGGTCGAGGGCGTCCAGGCCGCCATCGGGCGCGGAGACGTGTACCAGGTCAACCTCGTGCAGCACCTGAGAGCGCCCTTTGCCGGCGACGCCGCCGGGGTCGCCGCGCGCCTCGCCCAGCTCCGGCCGCTCCACGCCGACCCGCTCGAGGGCGACGGCTGGGCCGTCGTCTCGGCCTCGCCCGAGCTCTTCCTCGCCCGGCGCGGGCGGCGCCTGTGGACGAGCCCGATCAAGGGCACGCGGCCGGCAGGCGTCCACGGCGAGCTTCGCGAGTCCGAGAAGGACGCCGCCGAGCACGTGATGATCGTCGACCTGGAGCGCAACGATCTCGCCCGTGTCTGCGAGCCGGGCTCCGTGCGCTGGCCCTCCTTCATGGCCGAGCAGGAGCTCGCCGGCGTCATGCACATGGTCTCGACGGTCGAGGGCCGGCTCCGAGCGAACGCCGGCCTGGCCGAGATCGTCGCCGCCGTCTTCCCGGGCGGCTCCGTGACGGGCGCCCCGAAGATCGCCGCCCTCGACCACATCGCCGCGTTCGAGCCGGTCGGCCGGGGCGCGTCGATGGGAGCACTGGGCCGTGTCCGCGCCAACGGGGACTTCGACCTGGCGCTCACGATCCGCACGTTCGCGCTCGCCGAGGGGGAGATCCACCTCTGGGTCGGCGGCGGCATCGTCTGGGACTCCGATCCACGCGCCGAGATCGAGGAGTCCTGGACCAAGGCGGGCCCGCTGCTCGCCGCCCTCGGCAGCCCCGTCCCGGAAGCCGTCCTCTCGTGACCGTCCTTGCGCTGGCCGTCGGCGGGCGGGGGCTCGTCGATCCGTCCGATCCGGTCCTGCACGCCGACGACGAGGCGTTCCTCCGCGGCCGCGCGGCGTTCGAGACGATCCGGGTCTACGGGGGCCGTCCGTTCCGGCTCGACGAGCACCTCGACCGGCTCGCCGGCTCGGCCGAGCGGCTCGACCTGCCCGGGCTCGACGGCGTCGACCTGCGCCGTCTCGCCGGCCAGGCGCTCGGGGCGGCCGGGGAGCCGGACGCGGTCCTGCGCCTCTACCTGACGCCCGGGCGGGAGGACGCAGGCCGCCCGACGGCGCTCGCCATGGTCTCGAAGCTCCCCCCCGACCTCGAGGAGCGGCGGGAGCGCGGGCTGCGGGCGATCACGGTGCCGCTGGGGCTCGAGCCGGGCCTCCGCGCGGACGCCCCCTGGCTCCTCGGCGGCGTCAAGTCGACGAGCTACGCCGTGAACATGGCCGCCGAGGCGGAGGCGAGGCGCCGCGGGGCGGACGACGCCGTCTTCCTCGCCAGCGGCGGGATCGTCCTCGAGGCCCCCGTTTCGAACGTCTGGTGGCGGGTCGGCGGGACGCTCTTCACGCCGTCGCTCGAGCTCGGCATCCTGGCCGGGGTGACGCGGGCGGCGCTCCTCGAGGAGGCGCCCGCGGCGGGCTACGAGGTGCAGGAAGGCAGCTATCGCGTCGAGCGCCTCACGGCCGCGGAGGAGGCATTCACCTCCTCGAGCGTGCGCGAGGTGATGGCCGTCGTCGAGCTCGACGGCGCGCCGGTCGGCGACGGACGCCCCGGCCCGGCAGCGGCCGGGCTCCAGGGCGCGCTCCGCCGGGCCGCGGCGCCGTGAGGGGGCGCGTCTTCACCTGCGCCGAGCGGCCCGACCTCTGGCGGCGCTCGGTGGAGGAGATCACTGGCGTCTGGCCGGAGTACAACGTCCACGGGGACGTGCTGAACGAGTACTGGGGGCGGCTGGACGAGGAGCTCGCCGGCTTCCAGTTCGTCCTCCACGACGAGGAGGCCGACGTCCCGCTCGCGCAGGGGCACACGGTCCCGTGCGCATGGGACGGCTCCGTGGACGGGCTCCCGGCCGGGATCGACGGCCTCGTGGAGGACTCGTTCCGCCTGCTCGAAGGCGGCGGCAAGCCGACGGCCCTGGCGGCGCTCGCCATCGAGATCGCCCCCGCCCACCAGGGCGGCGGCCTGGGCCGGACGATGGTGGAGGCGATGCGCGACCTCGCGGCGCGGCACGGGCTCACCGAGCTGATCGCGCCGCTCCGGCCGACGTGGAAGGAGCGCTACCCCCTGACGCCGATCGACCGCTACGCGGCCTGGGTGCGGAAGGACGGCCTGCCGTTCGACCCCTGGATCCGCCTCCACGTGCGCCTGGGAGCAGACGTCCTCGCCGCCGAGCCGCGCTCGCTCAGGATCACGGGCACCCCCGCGGAGTGGGAGGAGTGGACTGGTCTCGCCTTCCCGGAGAGCGGCACGTACGTCTTCCCCCACGGGCTGGCGTCGCTCGAGGTCGATCTCGACGCCGGCCGGGCGGAGTACTGGGAGCCGAACGTATGGGTGCGGCACCGCGTATCGTGAGCGGGATGCGCGTCCTCTCGCTCGTCCACCAGCCCGATGCGGCGAGCGGCGTCTTCGCCGACGCGTCCGCCCAGGCCGGCCACGCCCTCGACGAGTGGCTCGTGCCGCGGCGCCGGGAGCCGCCGGCGCCGCTCGAGGAGTACGGGGCGGTCCTCGTCTTCGGGGGCGCGATGCACGTCGACCAGGAGGACCGCTTCGGCTGGCTCCGCGACGAGCTGCGCCTCATCCGGCGCCTGGCGGGCGACGGCGTCCCGCTGCTCGGCGTCTGCCTCGGCGCCCAGCTCCTCGCCAAGGCGCTCGACGCGCCCGTCCGGCGGATGCCGAGCCCGGAGGTGGGCTGGTTCGACGTCGAGCTCAGCCCCGAGGCTGCCGGCGATTCCGTCTTCGACGGCCTGCCGGAGCGCTTCTCGACGTTCCAGTGGCACAGCTACGGCTTCGAGCTCCCGGCCGGCGCCGTCCCGCTCGCCCGCAACGACCGCTGCCTGCAGGCCTTCCGGGCCGGGGACTCCGCCTGGGCGATCCAGTTCCACGCCGAGGTGACGCGGGAGGCGGTCGGCGACTGGCTGCGATCCTCCAGGCCCGAGGACGACGGCGCCCTCGACCTCGAGCGGCTCCGACTGGAGACGGCCGAGCGCATCGAGGGCTGGAATGCGCTCGGGAAGGGGCTCTGCGGCCGCTTCCTCGAGGTTGCGGCGGCGGCGGCTACGCGCCCGCGCCCCGCCGCGACCACTCGTGCCACGAGCCCGCGTAGTTGACCGCGTCCACTCCCGCCTGACGGAGGAGGGCCGCGGCCAACTCCGACCGCTGGCCGGAGTGGCAGTAGGCGACGAGCGGCCGCCCCTCGGGCACGCCGCGCTCGGCGAGGAGCGCGCGGATCGCCTCCGGATGGCCACCGGCGGCGTAGATCTCGTTCAGGTCGAGGTGCACGGCGCCCGGGATGTGGCCCTGGCGCGGGTCGCAGGGATAGCCCCTCTCGCCCTCGTACTCGGCCCGAGAGCGGACGTCGACGAGAGCGACCTCGCCGCGCTCGAGGAGGCCGGCGAGCTCGTCGCCGGTCAGGGCTCCATCTCCCTCAGAAACGGCAGCAGGGCGTCGAGGAGCTCGCCGGGCTGCTCGACCGCGAGCAGGTGGCCGGCGCCCGCGATGCGCAACAGCCGCGCGTCCGGCAGCTGCTCGACCATGGCGCGGGCCTCGGCCGGCGGCGTCACGGCGTCCTCTTCGCCCACGAGGACGAGCACGGGGACGTCGATCTCCGGCAGGAGCGGTCGCGAGTCCGGACGATCCCGAAGCGTCTCCAGCGTCGCGACGAGACCCTCGACAGGCTGCTCGAGCGCGATGCGCCTCGCCTCCTCGACGATCGCCTCGTCCGTGGCCGCGGAGAAGAGGTTCGGGGCCATCCCTTCCCAGAACGCCTCGACGCCCTGTTCTCGGAGGACGCGGACGGAGTCGTCTCGCGCGGCGCGCTGCTCGGGCGAGTCGGGGCCGGCACGGGAGCCGATGAGCGCGAGAGCGGCGACACGCTCGCGGGCCTGCCGCCAGAGCTCGAAGCCGAGGTAGCCGCCCATCGAGCTCCCGACTGGGACGAAGGCGCCCTCGACGAGCCCGAGGACGCGTCGAGCCCATGTGTCCAGCCCGCGCAGCGGCTCCGGCCCGGGAAGCGGCGGAGCGACTGCGTCGTAGCCCGCATGCTCGAGCTCCTCCCGGACCGGCTCCCACATGCGCTCGTCGAGCGGCATGGCGTGGAGGAGCAGGACGGTGGGACGGCTCATGAAGCCGTGCGATGCTACCGCCCTTGGCGTTCAGGAGCGCACCGGCGCGCCCACCGGCGGTCGCCGCCGAGGCGATGGTGGCAACGAGCCAGCCGCTCGCCACCCGCGCGGGGCTGCGCGCCCTCGAGCGCGGTGGCAACGCCGCCGACGCGGCGCTCGCGGCGGCGGCGGTGCTCTGCGTCACCGAGCCGATGTCGACCGGGATCGGCGGCGACGCCTTCGCGCTCGTCGCCGACGGCGAGGGGCTGCACGGGCTCGACGCCGCGGGCCCCGCGCCGCGTCGGGCCGAGCCCCTCGAGCCCGTCGAGGACCGCGGCCCTCGGTCGGTCACCGTCCCGGGCGCGGTGGCGGGCTGGGCGGCGCTCGCCGAGCGGTTCGGGCGGCTGGGCCTCGACACGCTGCTGGCGGACGCGATCACGGCGGCCGAGGAGGGCTTCGCCGTCGCCCGGCTGACGGCGGGCGCGTGGGCCGACGCGGAGGCGCCTGCGGAGCTGGGCCCGGTCCCGCGCCTCGGCGACCGCGTGCGCCTGCCGGAGCTCGGCGCGACGCTGCGGCGCCTCGCCGCCGACGGGCCCGAGGCGCTCTACCGCGGCGAGACCGCCCGCTCGATCGCCGCGGCGACCTGGCTCTCGGAGGAGGATCTCGCCGCCTACGCACCCCGCTGGGTCGAGCCGCTGACGATCGGGTACCGCGACGTCACGGTCTGCGAGCTCCCTCCGCCCACGCACGGCGTCGCCGCGCTCGAGGGTCTCGGGCTGCTCGCCCTCGGCGAGCCGACGCTCACCGCGCAGGTCGAGTGCGTGCGCCTCGCGCTCGAGGACGCCCGCGCGCGCGTGCGGGACGGCGCCGAGGTCGAGGACCTCCTCGACCCGGCCTTCCTCGCGGCGCGCCGCACCGGCGCCGCGGCCGCGGCTTCCGAGCCCCCAGGCGGCACCGCCTACCTCTGCGCCGTCGACGGCGACCGGCGCGCCGTCTCCTTCATCCAGAGCCTTTACGGCAGCTTCGGCTCGGGAGTGGTCGCGCCGGGCACCGGCGTCGTCCTCCAGAACCGTGGCGCCGGCTTCGCCGTCTCCGGCAGGGTGGAGCCGGGAGCGCGGCCCTACCACACGATCATTCCGGGGCTGCTGCTGCGCGAGGGCGCGCTGCTCGGCCCCTTCGGCGTCATGGGCGGCTTCCTCCAGGCGCAGGCGCACGTCCAGCTCGTCTCGGCGCTCGTGGACGGACGGGTCGATCCGCAGGCCGCGCTCGACCGCGCACGTTTCCGCATCGAGGGGAACGACGTGTTGCTCGAGGAGGGACTCTGGGAACGCGCGCCCGACCTCGAGGCGGCCGGCCTGCGCGCCGTGGCGAGCCGCGAGCCAGAGCCCTTCGGCGGCGGCCAGGCGATCCTCGTCGAGGGCGACGTCCTGGTCGGCGGCTCGGACGCCCGCAAGGACGGCTACGCCGCCGGGTTCTAGCTGAGCACTAGCCTCGAGGGATGACGATCGCGTCCGGCTCCCGGGCGGCGTCGGCGTAGCCGTGCGCGGCCTGCGGGATGCCGAACAGCCGGGCGAGCTCCGCGAGGAGGTCGCCCGGCGGCTCGAGCTCGTCCGGGGTCCTGCCGGTGCGCGCCGTCGCTCGAACGGCGTCCCCGTCGGCGCCCGTCATGCGCGCCATCAGACGCGGGTTGGCGCCGAGCCCGATCACCTCGCCCGGAGGGATCGGGCCGTAGTACTCCGGGACGGACAGGTACTCGTCCACCACCCGGCCGCGCTCGAGGGCGATGTACCGGACGACACGACCTTCCTCGAGGCCAATCGCGACCACGAAGGCGCCCATGCGGTCGGAGATCTCCCTGGCCAGGCGGCGGAGCATCTCCGGCTCGCGGTCGCAGAGCTCGTCGTAGGCGGACGTCCACCCGTCGCGCGGCGGGAGGACGACGCTGCCCGTCGAGCCGCCGGGCAGTCGCGGCACGAACTGGCGGACGGCGCGGACGACCGCCTCCACGTCGTCGCTCTGGACGTGGAGCGAGCCGAAGGACGGCTCGCGGCGCGCGCCCAGGTGCTCCTCGAGGGCCGCGACGGGCGCCTCGAGCAACCGCGCGGTCTCGGTGAACCCGGCCCGGATCCAGGCGTCGCCGTCCTCGTGCCTCGTCTCGATCTCGATCCGGTCGGCGCCCGCCTCCTTCGCCTCCTCGATGAGGCGGAGCAGTGCCTCCTCGCTGGGAGCGCCCTCGATGCGCGCCTCGTAGGCCATCAGCCCACTCTAAGCCCGAGGAGGAGGTAGTGCGCCGCCAGGTTGGCGTGGCCGGGGAAGCGGGCGCCCGCAGCGCGCGTGTCCTCCTCGCCGTAGAAGTGGAGGACGGCCTTCCGCAGGCCCAGGTCGCCGGCGGGCCAGGCGTCCGGGCGCCCAAGGTGCCGCGCGAGGAACCACTCGGCCGTCCATTCGCCGATGCCCGGGAGCGCGACGAGCGCACCCTTCACCTCGTCGTCGGGTCGGAGGGCGAGCGCGTCGAGGTCGACCTCCGCGCGTGCGAGGCCGACGACGTACTCGGCCTTGCGCCGCGAGAACCCCAACGCGACGAGGTCCTCCGGACGCGCCTGCGCGACCGCCTCGCGGGCCGGGAAGGCGTAGGCGTCGCCGACGCTCCCGCCGTAGGCGGCGATGAAGCGGTTTCGGATCGAGAAGGCCGCCCGCAGGGAGATCTGCTGGGCGGTGATCGACGTCACCAGGCTCTCGAACGGATCGGGCACGAGCGGGGGGCGGAAGCCGTTCAGGCTCGCGGCGAGCCGGGCCAGCACCGGCTCGGTCGCCGCGAACGCGGCGAACCTGTCGAGGTCGAACGGGGCACCCAGGTAGCGGCGGACCGGCTCGGCCAGCCACGCCTCGCCCGGCTCGACCGTCACGCCGCCCGGAGCGGGTGCGATGCGGACGCGCGTCCCGTCGAGGACGCGGTGGAGCGCCCCGTCGACCCAGTGGTTCGCCAGGTCGTGCCCGAACGCGCGGTAGCGCTCGGTGGAGAGCTCGAAGTCGAACGGCTGCGGGAGCTCGACGACTATGCGCGGACGACGCGACGCGCGACCCGGACGAGGTACGACACCGAGATCGCCAGGAAGGCGAGACCGAGCACCGCGCGCACCTGGTCTCCGGTCACCGGGACGCGCGAGCGGTGCGCCGGGCCCTCGACGGCGTCGGCCACGTGACTGCGCCAACCCGAGGCGGTGGCTGCGTTCCCGACCGTCTTCCAGTCCATGGGCGACGCCTACCCGGAGGCCCGGCGGGCGAACCCTCCGTCCCGCAGCCGCTCGGCGACCTCGTGGAAGTCCTCGAACGGCTCGAACGGCACGCCTCTCTCCTCGAGGTAGCGCGCGAGCCCGCGCGTGGCGAAGACACCGTCCGCGGCCTCGGCCGCGCAGCGGTCGGAGTACCCGTCGCCGATGTAGACGATTTCGCCGCCGTTGGCGAACCGCCGCGCGATCGAGCGCTTGCACGACTCCCCGCAGGATTCGCAGGACTCGTCGTAGCGCCAGTCCACCACCCAGCCGTCGGGCCGCGGGTCGACGCGGTTCGCGTGCACCTCCACGTCGAGCCCCTCGCGCTCGAGGATCGGCTCGATCAGCTCGTGGAACCCGCTCGAGACGATCACGACGCGCCAGCCCCGCTCCCGCGCGAGCTCGACGAGCTCGTCGAAGCCCGGCCGCAGCTCCACGTTCTCGAGCTCCCAGTCCACGACCTCGGCGAGCGGCTTCCGCACGGGCCGGAACTCGCGCGTGATCACCTCGCGGAGGCTGAGGCGGCCCTCGTCGAGGCCCTCGTCCACCTCCCGGTAGACGACCGGGTCGCCGAAGCGGCTCGCGATCGTGTCGAGGAGGTCGGTCTTCGTGACGGTGCCGTCGAAGTCGACGACGAGCGTCCGTCCGCTCAAAAGTGCGACGTCACCCCTGCAGGGTCCTCGTCGGCCGTCTTCGCGTCCTTCGCGGCGTCGGGCGCCTCGAACCAGGAGTACGCGTAGCCGGGATCGTCGAGCTCGCGCGCGAGGGCAGTCAGCCGGAGCGGGTGGAACGTGTCGCACATGACCGCGAGCTCGTGGGTCTCGGTCATCCCGATCGACTTCTCGGCGAGACCGGGCTGCGGCCCGTGCGGGATCCCCGAGGGATGCAGGGTCACCGACCCGATCTCGATCCCCTTCCGCGAGGAGAAGCTCCCGTCGACGTAGTAGATCATCTCCTCGCTGTTCAGGTTCGAGTGGTGGTACGGGATCGGGATCGCCTGCGGGTCGAAGTCGAGCTTCCGCGGGCAGAACGAGCAAATCACGAAGTTCCGCCCCTGGAACGTCTGGTGGGACGGGGGCGGCATGTGGATGCGCCCCGTGATGGGCTCGAAGTCGTGGATGGAGAACGTCCACGGGTAGACGTAGCCGTCCCAGCCGACGACGTCGAAGGGGTGGTAGTCGAGGACGTACGTCTGGTAGCCGTCCTTGATGCGGAGCTTGACGACGTGCTCGCCGCGGTCGGTGTGCGTGTGCAGCTCGGTCGGTGCGTGCATGTCGCGGTGGTAGTAGGGCGCGTGCTCGAGGAGCTGCCCGTACTCGTTCCGGTAGCGGCGCGGGATCTCGATCAGCCCCGGCGACGTGAAGACGAGATGCCGCTGCTCTCCTTCCGGCGCGAAGCGATAGGTCGTGCCGCGCGGGACGACGACGTAGTCGCCCTCCTTGTAGGGCAGGTCGCCGAAGATCGTCTCGAGGGTGCCCTTCCCCTCGTGGACGAAGACGACCTCGTCGCCCTCGCCGTTGCGGTAGAAGAAGTCCATCTCCTCGGTCGGCCGCGCGAGCGCGATCTCGACGTCGTCGTTCCACATCAGCAGCCGCCGGCCGGCGATCGGGTCGCCGCCCGCGGGAACGTCGTGCGTGCGGAAGTGCCGGTGCGCATGGCCGTCCGGGACCCACTCCTCGCGCTCGATCGGCTCGAAGTCGGCGACCTCCTGCACCCGGCAGGGCGACTGGAGGTGGTAGAGGATCGACTCGTTCCCTGAGAAGCCCTCGAGGCCGAGGACCTCCTCCGTCAGGAGCGTGCCGTTCTCGCGGAACTGGACGTGGCGCTTGCGCGGAAGGCGGCCGAGCCGCTGGTACATGGGCATGGCGACAGGATATCCGCGCTCGCGAGGCCGTCGGCCCCGGTGCGAGTGAAGGGCGCCGGGTCGGGAAAGACCTGGAAGGGATGCGGCGGAGGCGCCTCTGGATGCTCGTCGAGCGGTCGGTGCGGGAGTTCGTCGACGACCGCTGCATCCAGTCGGCCGCCGCGATCTCGTACTGGGCCCTCTTCTCGCTCTTCCCGATCGCGATCCTGGCCGTCGCCGTCCTCGGCCTCGTGCTCCGCGACGACACGCTCCGCGACGAGCTCCTGGAGTTCATCCTCGAGAACATCCCGGTCTCCGAGGAGGGCAGCACGGACCTCGAGTCCCTCCTGCGGAGCGTCACCTCGAACCGGAGCGCCTTCGGGTTCCTCGGCCTCCTGGCGCTCTTCTGGACGGCCAGCGGGCTCATGGGCGCGATCCGCGACGCGCTCAACCACGCCTGGGACAGCGAGACCCGGCCGCCGCTGCGCGGCAAGCTCCTCGACTTCCTCCTCGTCCTCGCCGTCGCGGCGGGCCTGATCGCCTCGGTCGCCCTCTCCGTCGGGCTCCAGCTCGCCGAGGACGAGCTCGCCGACCTCGTCCCGCTCCTCTCGGCCGGCTTCGTCGTCTTCCGCCTCCTCCCCATGGCGTTCACGTTCGCGACCGCAGCGTTCCTCTACCGGGTCGTCCCGGACACGCCGACGTCCCTCCGCACCGTCTGGCCCGGAGCGCTCGTCGCGGCGCTCGGCTTCGAGGCCGCGAAGTTCGGCTTCGCGTTCTACCTCGAGAACTTCGGCCGCTACAACGCGATCTACGGCTCCCTCGGCGCCGTGATCGCCTTCCTCTTCTTCGTCTACCTGGCGGCGAACATCCTCCTCTTCGGGGCCGAGGTCGCCTCCGAGTACCCGCGCGTGAAGGACGCGCCGCTCGACGAGGGCGAGGACGAGGGCCCCTCGCAGCCGCTCCGCGTGCGACTCGCGGGCGCCGCGCGCGGCCTCCTCTTCCGCCGAGACGGCGACGACGAGGTCAGGCGACCCGGTTCCTGAGGACGCCGATCCCCTCGATCTCGAGCTCGACGACGTCGCCGGTCGCGAGCCAGCGGCCGTCGCCGTGCTCGAGGATGCAGCCGGTGCCGACCGTGCCCGAGCCGAGCACGTCTCCCGGCACGAGACGCGTGTTGCGGGCCGCGTGCGCGGCGAGCTCCTCCCACGGCCAGTGGAGCTCGCCGAGGTTCCCGCGCGAGCGCTCCTCGCCGTTGACGCGGGCGACCATCTCGAGGCCCAGGTCGCCGAGCTCGTCCGGCGTCACGAGCACGGGCCCGAGGCTCGTGGCGAAGTCCTTGCCCTTCGCCGGGCCGAGCCCGACCGCCATCTCCATCTTCTGGAGGTCGCGCGCCGACCAGTCGTTCATCACCGTGAAGCCGGCGATGCGGCCCTCCGCCCCTACGATCGCGGCCGCCTCCAGCTCGTAGTCCCTGGCCGAGCTCTCGGGCGGGAAGGGAACCTCGTCCTCCGGCCCGTAGATCGCGGCCGGGTTCGAGAAGTAGAAGACCGGCAGGCGGTACCATTCCGGCGCCATCTCGAGGCCGCGCTGGGCCCGGGCCGAGCGGACGTGCCGCTCGAAGGCGTAGAAGTCGCGGACCGACGGCGGCCGGGGGATCGGGGCGAGGAGCCGGACGTCGGCGAGCGCGTGCTCCGCGACGTCGTCGCCGCCGGACTCGAGCCAGCGTGCGAGCGAGGGGGCGCCGACCTCGACGACCCGATCCCCCTCGACTCGCCCCGGTGCTCGGCGGCCCCCCGCCTCGAACGTGCAGAGCCTCAAGGGGCTCAGCCCTCGATGGGGATGACGTTCGTCGCCTCGGGCCCCTTGGTGCCCTCGCGGGCCTCGTACTCCACCCGCGCGCCCTCGACGAGCGACTTGAAGCCGTCCCCGGCGATGTTGGAGAAGTGGACGAACAGGTCCTTCGACCCCTCGTCCGGCGCGATGAAGCCGTAGCCCTTCGCGTCGTTGAACCACTTCACGGTTCCGGTTGCCATGTGAACACCTCCCTTCCCATCACGTACTCGAACGGGTAAGGGAAGCGCCAAAGAACCCCCGGTACTCGCTCGTGCGCCCGCCAGTGTAGCCCAATAGAGAGGGTTCGGCGAAACGGGCGCTTGTGCCGCAAAACGACACTCCGCCCGACCCTCCTAGAGGTTTCCGCGCAGGGCCTGCTCGCGCTCGATCGCCTCGAAGAGGGCCTTGAAGTTGCCCTCGCCGAAGCCGACGGCGCCGTGCCGCTCGATCACCTCGAAGAAGAGGGTGGGACGGTCCTGCACGGTCTTGGTGAAGATCTGGAGGAGGTAGCCCTCGTCGTCGCGGTCGGCGAGGATGCGCAACCGGCGGAGGTCCGACCAGTCCTCGCCGATCTCGCCGACGCGGTCGCCGACGTCCTCGTAGTACGCGTCCGGGGTCTCGAGGAAGCGGACCCCGCGCTCGCGGAGCGCGTCCACGGTCGCCACGATGTCTTCGGTCGCGAGCGCGATGTGCTGCACGCCCGGCCCGCCGTAGAACTCGAGGTACTCCTCGATCTGGCTCTTGCGCTTTCCCTCCGCGGGCTCGTTGATCGGGAGCTTGAAGCGCCCGCCGCCGCCGGTCATGACCTTGCTCATGAGGGCCGAGTACTCCGTCGTGATCGCCTCGTCGGTGAAGTGGACGAGCTCCGTGAACCCCAGGCAGCGCTCGTAGAACTCGACCCAGTGCTCCATCCGCCCGAGCTCGACGTTGCCGACGACGTGGTCGACGAGCTTCAGGCCGATCCCGAGCTGCGGCTGGCCGTTGCCCGCGTCGAGCGGCCGGTAGCCGGGCAGGTACGCGCCCCCGTAGCCCTCGCGGTTCACGAAGCCGTGGACGGTCTCGCCGTACGTGGCGATCGAGGCCACCTCCACCCGCCCGTGCTCGTCCTCGAGCCAGCGCGGCTCGTCCACGCCGCGCGCGCCCCGCTGGAGCGCCTGGCGGTACGCGTCCGTCGCATCCGTGACCCGGAAGGCGGCGTCCTTGACGCCGTCCCCGTGGGCGCGGGCGTGCCGGGCGACCTCGTGGTCGGGGCGGAGGGAGCTCGTGACGACGAGGCGGACGTCCCCCTGCTCGAGCACGTAGGAGGCGCGGTCGCGGACGCCCGTCTCCGGGCCCGCGTAGGCGACGGGCTGGAAGCCGAACGCGTGCTCGTAGAAGAAGGCCGACTGCTTCGCGTTCCCGACCCAGAGCTCGATGTGGTCCCAGCCCACGAGGGGCATGAAGTCCTGGCTCACACGACCAATTCTAGGCGACCGGCTAGTCGGGGGACGGCGCGGGAGCGCGCGCGTTCCGGGCCAGCACGATGCCCGCGCCGATCACGAAGCCGCCCGCCACCTGGAGCGCGCCCATCTCCTCGGAGAGGACGACGAGCGCGAAGAACGCCCCGAGGAAGGGCTGCAAGTTCACGTAGAGCGAGGCCCGCGAGGCACCCACCCGGTCGATCGCCGTGAACCACGTGATGTTGGTGAAGACCAGGGACATGAGCAGGCTGTAGACGAACGCGCCCCAGGCGAGTCCCTCCAGCGAGGCCCAGTCCTGCGAGACGAGCTGGCCGAGGGCCGAGACGAGGAGCGGCACCGAGCCGACGAGCAGCGTGAAGGCGCTGATCCGGTAGGGCGAGTAGCGCTGCATGAGCGGCCCGATCGCGACCGAGTAGACCGCCCAGGTGAAGGCCGCGCCGAGACCGAGGAGGATGCCGCCGAGGTCCCCGCTCAGCCCGCCCGTCGAGCCGAGCGCGACGAGCGCGACGCCGGAGAAGGAGATCGTCGTCGCGAGCCAGTGGCGCAGGCGGAGGCGCTCCACGCCGAGTGCCTGGGCCGAGAGCGCGACGAAGATCGGCATCGTCCCGAACATCAGCGCCGCGGTCGCGGCGGTCGTGAGGCTCACCGAGTAGGTGAAGGAAAGCTGGTTGAGCCAGATCCCGAGGGCCGCCGCAGCCACCATCAGGCGCACGTCGGCGCGCGCCACGCGGAGCGTCCCCTCGCGGCCGAACGTGATCGCGGAGAAGAGCGCGGCCCCGAGGGCGAAGCGCACCGAGGAGTACGAGAGCGGCTCCCAACCGTGCGTGAGCGCGTACTTCACGACCGTGAAGTTGAAGCTCCAGAGGACGACGGTGACGAGCAGCAGAAGGTCGGCGGGCACCCGATGACGCACCGGCGCACGCTACCCCGTAGAGGCCCGCCGCCATGGGAGGCGCTAGAGTCGCGGCGATGGACGAGCCCTACGAGGCGCAGCCGATGCCGGCCGACGAGACGCTGCCGGAGGCACGCGTCGAGCCGACCGTCGACGACGTGGACGAGCTCGTCGGGCCCGCGACGCCCCACTTCGCCATGCAGATCAGGGCGCGGGTGCGCGCGCTCGTCCGCGACCTGCCCGAGGACCATCCCGTCCGCCGCCACGGGGAGGAGAAGATCGAGCTCCTCGAGCGGCTCGCCTACTCGAGCTCGAAGGCGGAGGAGGGCCCGATCGAGCCGCCCACGCGCCCCGGCTGGGACCAGCTCCCGAGCCACGCGCCGGCCTCCGCGCCGCTGCCCTCGGACACCTGATGGCCGTCTTCGCCGGCAAGTCCGTGCTCGTCACGGGCGGCTCGCGCGGCATCGGCAGGGGCATCGCGCTCCGCTTCGCGGAGCTCGGCGCGGCGAAGGTGGCGATCAGCTACCTCCGCAACGACTCGGCAGCCGAGGAGACCGGCGCGGAGATCCGAGAGCGGGGCGCCGAGGCGCAGCTCCTGCGCGGCAACGTCGGCGTTCCCGAGAAGGCCGTTGCCCTCCTCGACGAGGCGGGGCCGCTGGATGTGCTGGTCTCCAACGCCGCGACCGGCGTCATCCGGCCCGCGCTCGAGCTCGAGGAGCGCCACTGGGACTGGACGATGAACGCGAACGCCCGCGCGCTCCTCACCCTGACCCGCCACGCGGCGCCGCAGATGCAGCCCGGGAGCGCGATCCTCGCGCTCACGAGCCAGGGCTCGCAGCGGGTGCTCGAGGGCTACGTCCTCGTCGGCACCTCGAAGGCGGCGCTCGAGGCGCTCGTCCGCTACCTCGCCGTGGAGCTCGCTCCGCGCGACATCCGCGTCAACGCCGTCTCGGCCGGGCTCGTGGACACCGGGGCGCTCGTCCACTTCCCGAACCGCGAGGCGATGATCGACTGGTACACCGCCCGGACGCCCGCCGGGCGCCTCGTCGAGCCGCAGGACGTGGCCGAGGTCGTCTGCTTCCTGGCCTCTCCCGCCGCCGGGATGATCCGCGGCCAGACGGTCGTGGTCGACGGCGGCTACTCCGTCCTCGCCTGAGCGGCGGCCGCGCTTCGCGGAAACGGCTTCCGGGCGGACCGACGGGCTAGGTTGCGGACCCGTGGCTACGGCAGGTGGCGTCGAAGCAAAGAATCTCGGGTCTCCCGATGCGACCTGGTCGTTCCGCGACGAAAGCGAACGAGCAGCCGTCGACCTCGGCCCCGTCGCCGCCGGACGAGGCGTCTACCGTCCGGGCTGGCGCTGGTCGACCCACGTTCGGCGGCTCCTGGGCAACGATTCGGCCGAACACATCGGCGACGTCGTATCGGGTCGCACGGCGGTCCGCGCGAAGGACGGAACGGAGGTCGAGCTGGGTCCCGGGGATGCGTTCACCGCCGCGTCCGGCCACGATGCCTGGGTGGTGGGCGACCAGCCCCGCGCCGCGATCGACTTCGTCCCGAGGCGAGCGAGTCGACCGTTGCGTCCTGCTCGTAACTAGCCCGCGAGCCCGAACGCCGCGCGGAGGCCGGCCTCGAGGCCGCGCGGGGCGTAGCCGAGCTCGCGCCGGGCCTTCTCGTCGCGGCCCCAGTACGTGACGCCGTCGGAGGCGGAGACGTAGTCGGAGACGCTCATGCCGAGCAGCGGCCCGAACGGCGTCGCGAGGCGCACCACCCAGGTCGGCACGGGCACGATCCGCGACCGGTGCCCGCCCGCGGCGAAGGCCGTCTCGACCGCCCTCCGGAGCGTCGCGATCTCGCCGCCGAGGACGTACGACTCCCCCACCCGGCCGCGGTCGTGCACGAGCAGGAGCCCGTCGACGGCGTCGCGGACGTAGGTCCAGTTGAGCCCCACGGAGCCGAACGGCAGCAGGACCGCCTTGCCGCGGACGGCGCGCTCGAGCAGGGGGCCGATCCCGGTGTGGTCGCCGGGCCCGTAGATCCCGCCCGGCATCGCGATGACGACGGGCGCGCCGCGCGCGATCCGCTCGCGCGCGGCCGCGTGGGCGAGCGCCTTCGTCTCGTGGTAGAGCGAGACGTAGCGCCCCGGGGGCGGCGCGTACGTCTCGTCCACGACCCGGCCCTCCGTGTCCCCGAAGACGACGTTGGAGGAGACGTAGACGACCTTCGCGACGCCGGCGTCGGCCGCGGCGTCGAGGACGTTCTCCGTCCCGAGCACGTTGGCCGCGAAAAGCTCCCCCCGCCGGGAGCGCCGGACGCCGTTCCTGTAGATCGCCGCGACGTGGAAGGCGGCGTCGCAGCCCGCCGCCGCGGAGGCGAGCGCCTCCCGCGAGGAGAGGTCGCCCACGGCGAGCTCGCATCCGAGCCCGCGCAGCCGGTCGGCCCTCGCCGGCGAGCGGACGAGCGCGACGACGTCGTCGCCGCGCTCCCGGAGCCGCTCGGCGAGGCGCCCGCCCACGAAGCCCGTCGCCCCCGTGACGAACGCCCTCACGGCCGGGCCTCGGCCGGACGCGGGCCGTCGAAGACGTCCAGCCCCTCGCTCCGCTTGAGCCCGTTCGCGACGAGGTACGTGAACGGGGTGGCGAGCGCCTCCCAGGCGACCTTGATCGCCCAGGTCGTCAGGATCGTGTCGAGGAGGTCGGCGCCCGTGCCCGCGAAGGCGATCGTCACGAAGAGGGCGCTGTCGAGGCCCTGCCCGACGATCGAGGAGCCGATCGTGCGGCTCCAGAGGAAGCGCCCGCCGGTCGCGACCTTCAGCCTGGAGAGGACGTACGAGTTCGTCAGCTCGCCCACGAGGTAGGCGCAGAGCGAGGCGACGAAGATGCGCCACGTCGTGCCCAGGATCGCCTCGTAGGCGGCCTCGTTCTCGGCCCAGAAGTCCGCGGCCGGGAGCCGCAGCGCGACCTGGATGGCGCCGACCGCCACGAGGTTGCACGCGAACCCGAGCAGGATGACGCGCCTGGCCGCGCGGAAGCCGTACACCTCCGTGAGCACGTCCCCCAGCAGGTAGGCGAGCGGGAAGAGGACGTTCCCGGCGTCGAAGACGCGCCCGCCGACCTCGGCCAGCTTGACCGCGATGATGTTCGAGACGACGAGCGCCGTCACGAAGAACGCGGCGAGCGTGACGAACCGCCAGGAGATCATGGGCGCAGGCGGCGGAGCGTGTCCGCGGCGACGTAGCCCGCGATCTTGGGGTTCTCCTGGAGGCGGCGGAGGGAGTACTCGTACCACTGCTTCCCGTACGGCACGTAGACCCGCAGCGTGTGCCCCTCCCGCACGAGCTCGTCCGCCAGGTCCTCGCGGACGCCGAGGAGCATCTGGAACTCGTAGCGATCGAACCCGAGGCCGCGCTCGTCGATCATCCTCAGCGCCTCGGCGACGAGCCACTCGTCGTGCGTCGCCACCGCGACCTTGGCACCGCCGTCCCAGAGGGCCGCCATCGTCTCGACGAAGTTGAACCGCACCGTCTCGTAGCCCTGGTAGGCGACCTCGCTCGGCTCGACGTAGATCCCCTTGCAGACGCGCACGTTCGGTTGCAGCGGCAGGAGATCGGCGACGTCCTCCGGCGTGCGGCGCAGCATCGCCTGCACGACGACGCCCACGTTGTCGTGCCCCTCGGCGCGGAGCTCCCGGTAGAGGTCGAGCGTCGCGGTCGTCGTGCTCGAGTCCTCCATGTCGATGCGGACGAAGCGCCCCTGCCCGGCGGCGAGGCGGACGAGCGCCCGGACGCTCTCCCCGCACAGCGCCGGGTCGACCTTGAGCCCGAGCGCCGTCAGCTTGACGCTCACGTTCGCGTCGAGGCCCTCCTCGTCGATGGCGGCCATGGCGCGCTCGTACTCGGCGCGGATGGCGACTGCCTCCTCGTGCCGCTGCACCTCCTCGCCGAGGACGTCGAGAGTCGCCTTCTTGCCGCGCTCGTTGAGGCCGCGCACGACGGCGCAGGCGTCGGCGAGCTCGGTGCCCGCGATGTAGCGGCCGGCGAGGCGCCTGACGACCGGCCTCGGGACGGCGGGCAGCACCCGGACGAGCGCGCGGTCGAACAGAGCCAAGGCGCGCCGATTGTAGGAGTGACCGGCGAGGGTTTGCACGGCCGGCGCCTTGGCGCCCACAATGCCCCCGTGGAGGAGCACGTCCGTCACGAGGAGCCGCGGGAGCCGCTCACGCTCGCCCACGCCCTGCTCGGGGCGGTCGTCGCGGCGCTCTTCGCCGCCGCCGTCGTGGTGGCCGCCGTCCTCGCGTTCGAGCTGAACCCGGCGGGGCCGGTGGTGGTGGACGTCGCCGCGATCGCGGTCGGCTCGTTCGCCTTCCGGCGCGTGCACGACCCCGCTCTCAAGGCGGCCGCGATCGGCCTGGTCGTCGGCGGGCTCGTATCCGTGCTCTTCTGGCCGCTCTTCCCGGTCGACTCCCCGACGCTCGACCCCGCCGCCCGACCCTGAACGGCGGCCCGGGCGCACGCACTATCCTTGCGCGGGTCCACGTCCGGAGGGAGACCTGTGACCGAAGCGGGCCATGCGATCGACGCGCTCCTGCTGGAGGAGCGGCGCTATCCGCCGCCGGAGGACTTCGCCGCGCAGGCGAACGCCGGACCCGAGATCTACGAGCGCGGCTTCGAGGAGTTCTGGGAGGCGGAGGGCCGTGAGCGCGTCACGTGGTTCGAGCCCTTCACGGAGCTCTACGAATGGGAGCTCCCCTACGCGAAGTGGTACGCCGGCGGGAAGCTCAACGTCTGCTTCAACTGCGTCGACCGCCACGTCGAGGCGGGGCGCGGCGACAAGGTCGCCTATCACTGGGAAGGCGAGCCGGAGGACGAGCGCCGCACGATCACGTTCGCCGACCTCCAGCGCGACGTCGTGCGCTTCGCCAACGCCCTCAAGGAGGTCGGCGTCGGCAAGGGGACGCCGGTCGGCATCTACATGGGGATGATCCCGGAGCTGCCCGTCGCCATGCTCGCGTGCGCGCGCCTCGGCGCGCCGCACACCGTCGTCTTCGGCGGCTTCAGCGCCGACGCGCTCTCCGACCGGCTGAACGACATGGAGTGCGCGGTGCTGATCACGCAGGACGCGGGCTGGCGCAAGGGCGCCGAGGTGCCGCTGAAGCGGAACGCAGACGAGGCCCTCGCGCGCTCACCCGGCGTCAGGACGTCGGTCGTCTGGCGGCGCGTCGGCGCGGACGTCCCCATGCTCGCCGACCGCGACGTGTGGGCGCACGAGCTCGTCGAGCGCCAGAGCGACGACCCGTCCTCGTGCCCGTGCGAGCCGATGGACTCGGAGGACCTGCTCTACCTCCTCTACACGAGCGGGACGACCGCGAAGCCGAAGGGAATCGTGCACACGACGGGCGGCTACCTCGTCGGCATCGCGGCGACCCACCACTACATCTTCGACGTGAAGCCCGACTCGGTGTACTGGTGCGCCGCCGACATCGGCTGGGTCACCGGTCACAGCTACATCGTCTACGCCCCGCTCTGCAACGGGACGACCGGCGTCCTCTACGAGGGCGTGCCCGACTACCCCGACCGCGACCGCTGGTGGGCGATCGTGGAGCGGTACGGCGTCGACATCCTCTACACGGCGCCGACGGCGATCCGCGCCCACATGAAGTGGGGGCCCGAGCATGCGGAGAAGCACGACCTCTCCTCCCTGCGGCTGCTCGGGTCGGTCGGAGAGCCGATCAACCCCGAGGCGTGGGTCTGGTACCGCGAGCACGTGGGCGGCGACCGCACGCCCGTGGTCGACACCTGGTGGCAGACGGAGACGGGGATGATCATGATCACGCCGCTTCCCGGCGTGACGACCACGAAGCCCGGCTCGGCGACGAAGCCGTTTCCCGGGGTCGACGCGGCCGTCGTCAACGACCGCGGGGAGGAGGTCGGGCCGGGCGGGGGCGGCTACCTCGTACTGCGCCGGCCGTGGCCGGCGATGCTGCGCGGGATCTACAAGGATCACGAGCGCTTCGTGGAGACGTACTGGAGCCGCTTCCCGGGGATGTACTTCGCGGGCGACGGCGCCCGCGTCGACGAGGACGGCGACTTCTGGCTCCTCGGCCGGGTCGACGACGTCATGAACGTCTCGGGGCACCGCATCTCGACGATCGAGGTGGAGAGCGCGCTCGTCGACCACCCCAGGGTGGCCGAGGCGGCCGTGTGCGGGCGGAAGGACGAGACGACCGGGCAGGCGATCGTCGCCTTCGTGAGCCTCAAGGGAGGCGAGGACGGCTCGCCCGAGATGATGGCGGAGCTGCGCGAGCACGTCGCCGAGAAGATCGGGAAGATCGCGCGCCCGGCGAACATCGTCTTCACGCCGGAGCTTCCCAAGACGCGCTCGGGCAAGATCATGCGCCGGCTCCTGAAGGACGTCTCCGAGAACCGCACGCTCGGCGACACGACGACCCTCGCAGACCCGAGCGTCGTCGAGGAGATCAAGGACCGCGCGACCGCAGAGGCAGGCAACGAGTCGTAGTGCCAGCGAGCTCCGCGCGCTCGCCGAGGACGACCTCGGCGCCGCCGCAGCGCTCCTGCTCGAGCGCCACCGGCGGCACCGGCGCGCCGAGCCGCTCCTCCCGGAGCTCGAGGACGCCAGGGCGGAGCTCGGGCGGGTGTGGGCGGCGGAGGCCACGAGCGGCGCGGT
The DNA here is from genome assembly GCA_025923055.1 of Thermoleophilia bacterium. Taxonomy (GTDB): domain Bacteria; phylum Actinomycetota; class Thermoleophilia; order Gaiellales; family Gaiellaceae; genus JAIBJN01. The sequence goes on along the minus strand of JAICGP010000004.1, from coordinate 5,125 downwards.
CGGCGCCGCGGACGGGGAGATCGTCGGCTACGTGGCCGGGAGCGTCGTCGAGAGCCGCTTCTGGGGCCGACACGTCTGGATCGCACACGGCGGCCACGCCGCGCGGGAGCCCGAGGTCGTGCGCGACCTCTACGCCGCCGCAGCCGGCCGGTGGGTGGAGGAGGGCGCCCGGCTGCACCTCGCGCTCGTGCCGGCCGTCCCGGAGCTCGTCGACCCGTGGCTCCGGCTCGGCTTCGGCCACATGCAGGCGCACGCGATCCGCGAGAGCGGCACGGAGGCCGCGCCCGCGCCGGCCGGCGTCGTCGTCCGGCGCGGGACGCCCGCCGACCTCGCAGCCGCGCGGCCCCTCCTGCCGCTCATCTGGGAGCACCAGCACGGGTCGCCCACCTTCACCGGCATGGAGATCCCGTCCGAGGACGAGTACGTCGCCGACTGGGAGGAGACGCTCGCCGACCCGGCCTCCAGGTACTTCGTCGGCGAGCTCGACGGGCGGCTCGCCGGCCATCTCCTCCTCTACCCCGAGGAGCCGAGCCTGGCCACGCCGCCCGGCTCGGTGTACCTCGCAGTCGCGGCGACGCTGCCGGATGCACGCGGCCGGGGCCTGGGGCGGGCGCTCACCGAGCGGGCGCTCTCCTGGGCGCAGGAGGCGGGCTATCCGACCGTGCACACGGACTGGCGCGTGCCCAACCTCGAGTCGTCGCGCTTCTGGCCGGCGCGCGGCTTCCGCGAGACGTTCTTCCGCCTGGCGCGGCAGGTCGAGATCGGCTAGCGCTCGCAGGTAAGACGTGATCCGGGCGGGACACTAAGGGGGAGGAATGAAAGCGCGGATCAAAGAGAAGCGGTGGGTTGCGAGGGGAACGTTGCTGGTGACCTTCGACCTGCTCGGGGGAGCGGTCGATTTCACGCCCGGCCAGTACTTCTTCGTCACGCTCCCGGATGTCGGCCATCAGGACGACAAGGGCCCGCGGAGGCACATCACCGTCGTCACCTCGCCGAACGAGAAAGGTGTTCTGGGCTTCGCGACGAGGATGCGTGACAGCGCGTTCAAGCGTTCCCTCGCCGCGCTCCCGGTCGGGGCGGATGTGGATGTCGAGCCGCCGAAGGGGAGCTTCGCTCTGCCCGCGGACGTCTCGCGGCCCCTCGTCTTCGTCGCGGGCGGAATCGGGATCACGGTTTTCCGGAGCATGCTCCGCTACATCCAGGAAGAAGGCCTCCCCTATCGCGTGACGCTCATCTACTCGAATCGTGACCGCGAGTCGACGGCATTCCTGGACGAGCTGCAGGAGCTCGCCGAGGAGAACGCGAACCTTCGGCTCATCCTCACCATGACCCAGGACCCCGGCTGGGAGGGCGAGACCCGGAGGATCGACTCCGCGTTCTTCCGCCACCACCTGGGGGAGAACCTCGAGGAGAACACGTTCCTGGTCGCGGGGCCGCCCGCGATGGTGGAGGCGATGCAGGAGGCCCTCGCCGAGGCGGGAGTGCCCGAGAGGAACGTCATGGCCGAGCGCTACAGCGGGTATTGATGGGCACCCGCGCGGTTACTCCCGGCGCGGGCGGAGGCGGCGGAGGTCACCCCCTGCGGACTGGGAGGGCGAGGTCGCTGCAGTCCCTCCGAGCACGTCGTTCTTGCAGACGAGATGCAAGAGGGCTGCAACCGCGCCTGGGAGTCCTTCCGCGTCGAGTCGTTCGTTGATCTTCGAGGTGGATCTCGCCTCTTACTTGCGCTGCGGCGAGGTGAGCGCCGCCGTGACGCCGAGGCCGACGAGGACGGTTCCCGTCACCCAGCGCTCGGCGCGCACGAAGTGCGGGCTCTCGCGCAGCCAGCCGGACGCCGTGCCCGCCGCCACGGCGTAGAGCCCGTCGCTCACGACGGCCAGCAGGATGAAGATCAGGCCCAGCACGGCGATCTGGAAGCCGACCGCCCCCTCGTCGACGGCCACGAACTGCGGCAGGAAGGCGAAGAAGAAGAGCGCCGCCTTGGGATTGAGGACGTTGACGACGATCCCCTGCCGGAAGAGGCGGTCGAGGCGGCGCGGCGGGCGCGTGCCGGTCGGCGGCTCGGCCTCGCGCGTGAGCAGCCGCCGGAGGCCGAGGAAGATCAGATAGGCGGCGCCCGCGTACTTGACGACGTTGAACGCGAGCGCCGACTGGACGAGGAGCGCGGAGAGCCCGAGCGCCGCCGCCGCGACATGGACGAGGCCGCCGACCTGGACGCCGAGCATGGAGACGAGGCCCGCCCGGCGGCCGTGCTCGATCGACTGCGACACGATGTAGACGACGGCCGGCCCCGGCACGAGGAGCAGCGCGAGCGCCGCGCCGGCGAAGAGCGCCAGCGTTCCGGGATCGGGAAGCGGCACCGGTGCTCCTCTCGAACGCTCAGCTCTCGCGCATGAAGCCCTGGCGGGCGGCGGAGACGAGCGCCACCGCCTCGGGGAAGAGCACGCGCATCGCGTCGCGGAGCGCCATCGCCTGCTCGTCCGCCGAGCCCTCGACCTGGATCCGCTTGAGCGCGGCGCCCGTCAGCTCGACGGCCGTGTTGAGCGTCAGCGTGGCGAACTGCTCGCGCTGCGACTCCTGCACCGCCTCCGTCTGGCGCTCGGCGAACTCGCGGAGCCCGCGCATGAGCTCCTCCGGGTCGCCTCCGAACGGGAAGCCGAACCCACCTTCCATGCCTGTCCTTTCGTCGGTCTCCACGTAATGTATGCGCCGATGCCGGCCGGTCGCTTCGTCCAGGCGGTGAACGAGCAGATCGCGAACGAGTTCGCGGCCTCGCAGCAGTACGTCGCGATCGCCGTCCACTACGACGCCCAGACGCTGCCGCAGCTCGCGGCGCACTTCTACCGGCAGGCGCTCGAGGAGCGGAACCACGCCATGATGCTGGTCCAGTACCTCCTCGACGCCGACCTCGACGTGCACATCCCCGCCGTGGAGGGCCCGCGGACCGAGTTCGGCGACGCGGTCTCCCCGGTCGCGCTCGCGCTCGAGCAGGAACGGACCGTCACCGAGCAGATCAGTCACCTCGCCGCCCTCGCCCGCGAGGAGAACGACCTCGTCGGGGCGCAGTTCCTCGACTGGTTTCTGAAGGAGCAGCGCGAGGAGGTCTCGAGCATGTCCGACCTGCTCGCCATCGTCACGCGCGCGGCCGAGTCGAACCTGCTCCTCGCGGAGGAGTACCTCGCGCGCGTCCAGGTCGGCGACGCCGGTGCCGACCCCTCGGCGCCGGCGGCAGCGGGCGGCGCTCTGTAGCGCCTCCGGGGCTACCGTATGCGGCCGGATGCCGAGGTCGCTTCGCCTCGCCGTGCTGGCCGCCGCGCTCGCGCTGGCGGGCGCGCTCGCCTTCGGCGTCGTCGAGGCCGTCGCCGGGCCCGACCTCGGCGCGCACGAGACGGAGCTGGCGCTCGCCGCGCACGGCAAGGGCCGCCCCGAGAGCTACCAGTGCGAGCGCCTCTGGCTCGACTACTGGGACTACCGCTGCCGCTGGGAGGAGCCGGCCGTCGGCTGGATCGTGATCGACGTCCGGGTCGACGGAGACGGCATCGTCGAGCGTTCCGTCGAGTAAGGCCGCCTCAGCCGAGACAAATGCCTTTGCAGGGGCGCTGATCGCGGGTCAGCCGAGCGGTCCCTTGTAGCGGCGCTCGACCTCGTCGGCGAGGTCGTCGGCGGCCGCGACTCCCGCCTTCATCGCCTCCGCGAAGGGCGAGCCGCCGACCTCGCCGAGCGCGTGCTCGAGGCGCGACGCCGCCTGCCCCAGCGCGTCCAGGTAGCCGACGCTCGCCACGCGCGGCGGCGGCACGATCGCCTCCTGGAGCTCCGCGGCCGCCACCTCGGCCTCCTCGATGCCCTCCGGGTTCTCGCTCAGCCGCAGCTCGACGAGCCGCGCCCGCAGATCGCCGACGTCGCCGCCGCCCGCGCTCTCCTCCGCCAGCTCGCACATGGCCGCGATCGCGACCGCGTCGCGGACGAGCACCCGGTCGGCGACCGGCTTGCCCCCGGCGTCCAGCGCGAGCCACGACCGCTCGCCGTCCGCCTCGAAGGCGCACAGGTACACGCGGGCGCCCGTTCCCGGCTCTGCGGGGATGACGGCCACGACCTCCTCGCCCGCGGCGGCGTGCTCGGCCGCGGCCGCGCCGGCGGCGCCCAGGTCCTCCTCGAGGCTCACCTGACGGCAACAATAGCCCCGTGGCCGCACGATCCTCGGAGCGAAACCGCGCCGCAGAGCAGCTCTTCGCGCCGGTCGCGCAGAGCTACGACCGCTACGCGCGACTCCTCAGCCTCGGCCAGGACCCGCGCTGGCGCGACGCCCTCGTCGAGCGTGTCGAAGCGCGCCCGGTCCACGTCGTCCTCGACGTGGCGACGGGGACGGGCGCCGTCGCGATCCGGCTCGCGCGCCGCTACGGGTGCCGCGTCGTCGGCGTCGACCAGAGCGCCGAGATGCTCGCGGAGGGCCGGCGGCGCGTGGCCGCCGCCGGCCTCTCGGACTCGGTCGAGCTCCGTCAGGCCCGCGCCGAGGAGCTTCCCTTCGAGGATGCGAGCTTCGACGGGCTGACCTTCACGTACCTGCTCCGCTACGTCGACGATCCGGCGTGCACGCTGCATGAGCTCGCACGCACCGTGCGACCGGGCGGGCGGGTCGCCATGCTGGAGTTCTTCGTCCCGCGTCACCGGCCGGCGCGGCTTCCGTGGGAAGCGTACGTCGGCGTCGGCCTGCCGCTCGCCGGGAGCCTGATCGCGAACGGCTGGGCGGAGGTCGGCTCCTTCCTCGGCCCGAGCATCCGCGACTTCTGGGAGCGCTGGCCGCCCGACCGCTTGCGCGGCGCCTGGGAGGACGCCGGCATCCGCGACGTGCAGGCGCGCCTCCTCAGCCTCGGGGGCGCCGTCGTCATGTGGGGAACCCGTGGCGAGTGAAGCCGGCCGGCCGGCCTTCTACGCTCTCGCGCCGGGCGGCTGGCGCGACTACGTCACGCTCCTCCATCCCCCGTATACGGCCTGGCACCTGAGCTACGTGGCGGTCGGCGCCGCGCTCACCCCCGCCTTCGCCTGGAGCCGCTTCCTGCCCACGCTCGCCGCCTTCTTCCTCGCGGTGGGAATCGGCGCTCATGCGCTCGACGAGCTGAACGGCCGT